>SKTG01000198.1 GCA_007118045.1 Nitriliruptoraceae bacterium | reverse complement strand
TCACGAGCACCAGCACGTCACGAGCACCAGGAGGAACGCGTGAGCCCGCAACCCCCGTCCGTGCCGGACGCCACGAGCTCGAAGGGCTCGACTCCACCGTCGACGCCCGCCACGGCCGACGTGGCCGCCACCCTCGCCAGCGCCACCGACCTGAGCGTGCGGCAGCGTGAGATCCTGGCCATGATCCACGAGCACGTCGCCGCGCACGGCTATCCACCGTCGGTGCGCGAGATCGGTGACGTCGTCGGGCTGAAGTCGCCGTCCTCGGTACACGCGCAGCTCGAGACGCTCGAGGACAAGGGCTACCTCAAGCGCGATCCCACGAAGCCGCGGGCGCTCGAGCTCGGCCGCGACCCGGAGACCTCGTTGCAGCTGCGCCCGACGCCCGGGCGCAACGTCCCACTGGTCGGCGAGATCGCCGCCGGCGGGCCCATCCTGGCGGAGGAACGCGTCGACGCCGTCTACACGTTGCCGAAGGACCTCGTCGGCGAGGGCCAGCTGTTCATGTTGCGGATCCGCGGGGAATCGATGGTCGAGGCGGGGGTGCTCGATGGCGACCTCGTCGTCGTGCGCGAGCAACCCACCGTCGAGCAGGGCGAGATGTGCGCGGCGCTCGTGGAGGGGGAAGCGACCGTCAAGTTCTTCCGTCGGACGCGGGACGGCGAGGTGTTCCTCGATCCGGCGAACGACCGCTTCGAGCCGATCCCGGTCAGTTCGGAGCAGGACGCCACCATCATGGGCAAGGTCGTCTCCGTGATGCGCTCCGTTCGCTGACCAGCGGGCGATCGCAGACGATCCGGCACCGCGCCGACCGTCGGGCGCGCTGTAGGTCCGGGGTTCCGCTGCCGATACCCGACGTGAGCGTCGGGTTCGGCGCGCACGCGATAGGTCGGCCGCAGCCCGGTCACCAGCTGGAGGCGGCCAGTGCGGGTCGACGACGAACACCTGACACGACCACTGCTCGTACTGGTCGGCGGACTGGCCGTGGTGCTGGCCCTGACCCTGCTGCTCACCACCGGTGCGTCCGCGACCCGAGGCCCGGATCGCGCCGCAGCGGAGAACATGCTCACGTGGGTCAACGAGGAACGCGCGCTCCACGGGTTGCCACCCTTCGCGGGTGCCCCTGACGTGGCGCTGGTGGCCGAACGGTGGTCGGCTGACATGGCACTACGCCGCGAGCTCGAGCACAACCCGCGCTACGCGGAACAGCTCTGCTGCTGGGAGCTCGCGGCGGAGAACGTGGCGTTCAGTGACCCGTACGCGACCTGGCGCCCGGGCGACCCGGTGGAGCGTGTCACCGAGGAGCTCCACCTGGCGCTGTTGGACTCTCCGAGCCACCGGGAGAACCTGCTGCATCCGGATCTGGACGAGATCGGGATCGGGGTGCACGTCCACGACGACGGCAGCGTCTGGATCACCCAGAACTTCCGAGCCGCAGCCCCTTAGCACGTCCCTGCCGTCCGGCGCGGGTCACCCGGGTGGCGACCCCGAGGGCTCGCCGAGCCCGGAAGCGGTGCACCCGGGCGGCCCAAGGTCCGCACCGTCGCTCGCAGCCCGACGTGTCGCCGCGGACGACCGATGCCCGTATCCGGACGTCCGTGTCCTCACCGGTCAGACACCGTCGGCGCCACCCCGGCCCGTTCGCGCGGGATCGCCCCACCCGGGTGCGGCGGTTCCCCCCGCGACCTCGTCGACGACCCCACCGCTCGCCGGACCCACGGGGCCGGCGCCGACCACCGCTGCCTCCACGAGCGCACGCAGGAGCCCGATGTGCTGGCCGAGCGACGGTGACGCGGCGTCGCCGAACACCTCGACCAGCCAGGCCCCGTCGGCATGGTCGCGGCGACCGGCCGCGATGATCTCGTCGAAACCGAACGCTGCCAGCAACGTCCGTTCCGAGGCCTCCCCGACGTCCATCGTCGCGTGGAGCGAGCCCCCGGCGAGCGCCGCTTCGGTCGCCGGGTAGCTCTCGGGATCGATCTCCGCTTCCGCATGCAACGGATGGTCTGGATGTAGATCGCTCCGCACGGAGCGGTCGTAGGCGACGACCTTGAGGGGGCCGTCCCCGACCCGGTGGGACACCACCCAGTTGGCCGCCTGGAGCTGACCGGCGAGCGCTTCGCCGAGCGCGCGGAGCCGGTCGAGGATGGTGGGAGCCGCTCCGCGCACGGCACGCAGGACGGTCTCCACGGAGCGCTGCTGGTCCGTCGCGGAGGAGGGCGCCACCTCGTCGGTGGCGCTGAGCGCGGCCGAGCCACGGCCGGCACGTTTCGCTCGGTACTGGGCGGCGTCCGCGAGGCGGAGCAGGGCCCGCGAGGCAGCCGTCGGGGTCGGGGCGTCCCCCGGCCACTCCGTGGTGCGGGACCATCCGCACGAGAGCCCCGCCCCGAGGGGCAACGTGTCCGAGACCGCGACGATGCGGTCGGCGGCCTCCTGGACCGCCGACTCGGACAGCCCCTCCAACAACAGGCAGAACTCATCGCCACCGAGCCGTGCGGCCAGGCTCCCCGGGTAGCGACCCGCGACCACGGTCAGCGACGCGGCCACCTCCCGCAGGAGGCGGTCACCCGCGTCGTGACCGAAACGGTCGTTGACCAGCTTGAGCCCGTCGACGTCGCACAGCACCAGCGCGATCGAACGGCGCAGCTCCGTCTGGGAGAACAGCAGCTCCAGCCGGTCGTCGACGGCGCGACGGTTCCCGAGCCCGGTCAACGCGTCGTGGTAGGCCAGCGCGTGCAGCTCGTCGCGCTCCTCGATGCGGCTGATCGCGGCACCGAGCAGGCCGCAGAAGACCTTTCCGGCGGCCACGTCACCGGGGCTGCAGGGCGGCAGGTGCGAGCGACGCGCCGCACCGAGCTCACCCCAGACCCGCGTCCCGACCATGATCGGCAGGGATATGGAGGACTGCATCCCCATCTCGCGCAGCAACCGGTGGTGGGCCTCTCCCGTGTCCGGATCGTCGAGGTCGCCGTACCAGGGCCTGGCCTCCTCGACCGTGGTCGCCAGCAGAGGGAAGTCCGCGACGTTGTAGACCTCGTCGGTGGGCGCGGCCACCTCCCACGCGGCGAGGTCCCCGGCGTTGCGCAGCACCCGGAGCACGCCCCGGTCGGGCTCGAGCTTGGACAGCGAAGCGCTGCTGGCGACGAGCACCTCGAGCGCGAGCTCGGCCGCGAGCGGCTCGAGCTCGGGAAGCTCGGTCACCTGGGCGAAGCGCCGACCGGCCTCGGCGAGGGCGAGGAGACGCTCGTCCTCCCCCAGGCCGCGGGCCTCGCCCGGCCACCTGTCAGCCGTCACGCTCCCATGCCTCCGGCTCCTCCGCGAAGGGATCCTCGTCGAGGTAGGCGCGTAGCTCCCGCGCCACCCCGACCTCGACGTCCGCGACCAGCGAGGTCCCCTGCTCGTCGTGCCCCTCCTTGACGACCGTGCCGCGACGGTGCGCCAACGCGACGAGGTCCTGGCGAGCGTACGGGACGTGGCCCGTGATCCGGAGGCGCTCGCTCGGCAGACGGAGCGCGATGCGCTCGATCAGATCGTCGATGCCTTCGCCGGAGACCGCCGACACGGAGACGGGGTCGGCCCCGAGCTCCACCTGGACCCGCCGCGCCAACGCATCGACGGTGTTGCGCTCCGCGAGATCGATCTTGTTGAGCACGAGCTGGTCCGGGCGGTGGTCGGCACCGATCTCCTCGAGGACCTCACGCACCGCCACGATGTGCGCCTCGGCCTCCGGGTGCGAGGCGTCGACGACGTGCAGCAACAGGTCGGCACGGGTCGATTCCTCCAGCGTCGAGGCGAAGGCGTCGACGAGGCCGTGCGGCAGCTTGCGGACGAAACCGACGGTGTCGGTCATCACGATGTCCCGCCCGTCCTCGAGCGGCATCCGACGGACGGTCGGGTCCAACGTGGCGAAGAGACGGTCCTCGACCTTGACGGTCGCGCCGGTGACGGCGTTGAGCAACGACGACTTGCCGGCGTTGGTGTAGCCCACCAGTGCGACGACCTGCGTGCGCTTGCGCTCGCGCTCGGAGGCCTTCGTCTCACGGATCTGCCCGTACCCGGCGAGGTCGCGCTCGAGCTTGGCGATCCGTCGCATGATGCGCCGCCGGTCGACCTCGAGCTGCGTCTCACCCGGCCCGCGGCCTCCGATGCCGACTCCGCCGGCGGCACGACCACCGGCCTGCCGGGACAACGCGGTCCCCCACCCGCGCAGGCGCGGGAGCAGGTAGCCGAGCTGGGCCAGCTCGACCTGGGCCTTGCCTTCGCGCGAGGTGGCGTGCTGAGCGAAGATGTCGAGGATCACGATCGTGCGGTCCAGTACCTTCTGGCGGACGCCCTCCTCCAGCGTCCGCTGCTGGGCCGGTGCCAGCTCGTCGTCGAACACGACGGCGTCCGCACCCACGGCCGTGACGAGGTCGCGCAACTCGGAGACCTTGCCCGTGCCGATGTAGGTGGCGGCGTCGGGAGCTTGGCGGCGCTGTACGACACGCTCCGCCACCTCGCCACCGGCCGTGTCGATCAACGCCGCCAGCTCGTCGAGGGAGGCGTCGACCTCCGCCGCCGACCGGCCCGGCAGCTGCACGCCGACGAGGACGGCCCGCTCCACGGGACGGATGATGTCGACGCCCTCGCGTGGAGCGCCCTCCTCGATGACGTCGCGAGCGCGGCGTCGCTGCTCGGCGCGGCCGAGCCGATCGGGCTCGTCCAGGTCGACGGCAGCCGGTCGACGCTCGCTCTCGGCGGTGGGGCGGTCCGAGGTGTCGCCCTCCGCGCCGTCAGGTGCGGGTCGTGGGCTCCCGGGCGGGCGACCGCCCGGTTCGGTCGGTGATGGCGTCAGGGTCCGTGCCTCTCGTTCGTGTGGGCCGGGTCCGTCACCGGCCCGGTGGGGTCTCAGACGGCGTTCAGCCAGGCAGCGTCGAGCCGGCCGTGTGCCACCTCGACCGCCGGGCCCGTCATGGTGACGGGTCCGTCCGCTTCGTGCTCGATCGTCAGGGTGCCGCCCGGCAGCTGCACCGCCACCTGCGCGTCCACCAGACCCAGACGCTGCAGGGCCACGACGGCGGCACAGGCCCCCGTCCCGCAGGCCGCGGTCTCGCCGACGCCCCGCTCCCAGACCCGCAACCGGATCGCCGTTCGGTCGACGACCTGCGCGAAACCGACGTTGGCCTTGCTCGGGAAGCGGCGGTGGGTCTCGACCACGGGCCCCACCCTCGTGACGGGGGCCGCCACCACGTCGTCGACCACGACGACCGCGTGGGGGTTGCCCATGGAGACCAGCGCGACGTCGAGCTGGTCGTGTCCGGCCGGAGCGGACGGCAGCTCCAGCCGGTGCAGCAGCGCCTCCGCGTCGTCGACCTCGGCCGGGACGGCATGGGGTTCGAGCACGGGGCGGCCCATGTCCACCGCGACCCGCTCGACGGTGCCGTCCGGGTGCTGCGCCATGACCCGCACCGCCTTGGTTCCGGCCCGGGTGGCGACGTGGACCACGCCGTGGGGGTCGGGTGTCGCGAGGCCGTGGTCGATCGCGTGCTTGGCCACCACGCGGATGCCGTTGCCGCACATCTCCGCGTGGGAGCCGTCGGCGTTGCGGTGGTCCATCGCGACCTGCGCCGCCGGGACCTGCCCGCCGCCCGACGCGTCGGTGGCATCCGCCGACCGCGCGAGCGACCGGCCGCTCCCGATCCGGATCACGCCGTCGGCACCGAGGCCGCGACGGCGGTCAGCGAGGGCCCGGGTGAGCTCGGCGGTCAGCTCGAAGGTGTCCGCGGGGTCCGGGAGCACCACGAAGTCGTTGGCGGTGCCGTGCGCGAGGGTGAACTGCATGCGCCGAGGGTACGCGTTGGCCGGAGTGGGAGCCCGGACGGAGGTTGGGGCCCACCGTCGGTTACCGTTCCGCGGCCGTGCTGGGGAGCACGGCCCGCGCCGGTCGGCGAGCGTCCGGGGGTCCAACGATCGGGAGCGGTCGACGTGGTCTGGGTGAAGCGGCTCGGGATCGCCCTGGTCCTGCTGGTCCTGCTGACGCTCGTCGCGGTCGCGGTCACCGGTGTCGTGTTCGTCCGCGCGGGGTTCCCCCAGACCGAGGGTGAGCGGACGCTGGCCGGGCTCGACGGCGACGTCGAGGTACTGCGCGACGGTCACGGTGTCCCCACGATCGTGGCCTCGTCGAGCGACGACCTGTTCCGGGCACAGGGCTACGTACACGCCCAGGACCGGTACTGGGAGATGGACATGCGGCGGCACGTCACCGCCGGCCGCGTCGCCGAGTTGTTCGGCGCCGACCAGGTCGAGACCGACACGTTCGTACGCACCCTGGGGTGGCGCGCCGTCGCCGAGCGCGAGCTCGAGCTGCTCGAACCCGAGACGATCGCGATGCTGGAGGCCTACGCGGAGGGCGTGAACGCCTGGACCGAGGGCCGCTCGGGCCGCCAGCTCTCCCTGGAGCACGCCTTGCTGCCGCTCACCGGCGCCGGCGGCTACGAGCCCGAGCCGTGGGGTCCGGTCGACTCCGTGGCGTGGCTGAAGGCGATGGCGTGGGACCTGCGCTCCAACCTGGAGGTCGAGCTGCTGCGCGGACGTCTCGCGGCGGCCGACCTGCCGGGCGACCGGGACTGGCGCGAGCTCTTCCCCGACTTCGACGGCGAGCGGTTCCCGACGATCCTGGCCGAGGGCGGCGAGGTGACCGAGGACGGGTTCGTGCCGGAGGGCACCGACGTGCAACGACCGGTCGAGCTCACGTCCACGACCGATGTCCTCGCCGGCCCGCCGGACACCGGCGTGGACGCGGCGTTGGCAGAGGCGCAGCGTGCGTTGGCCGCGTCCCCCGACCTGCTCGGCGATGGCGCGGCCGGCGGACTCGGCTCCAACTCCTGGGTGGTGGCCCCCGATCGATCCACGACGGGGACGGCGCTGCTGGCCAACGACCCGCACCTCGGCCCGAGCCAACCCTCGCTGTGGTACCAGCAGGGCCTGCGCTGCGAACCCGTCGGCCCCGGCTGCCCCTACCACAACCTCGGCTTCTCCTTCGCGGGGCTCCCCGGCATCGTGATCGGCCAGAACGCGGACCTCGGCTGGGGGTTCACCAACCTCGGCGCCGACGTGGCGGACCTGTTCGTGGAGCGCCTCGACGACGACCACTACCTCACCGAGGACGGCTGGGAGCCGCTCGAGCAGCGCCAGGAGACGATCGTCGTCGCCGGCGGGGACGACGTCGAGATCACCGTGCGCGAGACCCGGCACGGGCCGCTCCTCTCCGACGTCTCCGAAGGCGCCTCGGAGATCGCGGACGACGCGCCGGACGGTGAGCACGCGGTCGCGTTGAAGTGGGTGGCCCTCGAACCCAGACCCACCGTGGATGCCCTCCCCCACCTGATGCGGGCAGATGACTGGACGAGCTTCCGCGCCGCCGCCGAGCGGTTCGAGACCCCGAGCCAGAACATGGTGTACGCGGACACCGAGGGCACCATCGGCTACCAGGCGCCCGGGCGCATCCCCGTGCGTCGCGCCGGGGACGGGACGCAGCCGGTGCCCGGCTGGACCGGGGAGTACGGCTGGGAGCGGTTCCTGGACTTCGAGGAGCTGCCGTGGCTCCTCGACCCGGACGTCGGCTACATCGCGACCGCGAACCAGCCGGCGTTGCCGGAGGGTGACGAGCCGTTCCTCACGCGGGACGCGAACCCCGGCTACCGGGCGGAACGCATCCACGAGCTGCTCCAGGAACGCAGCGAGCTGTCACCGTCCGACCTGCGCGACATCCAGATCGACAACCACAACGGCAACGCCGCGAACCTGGTGCCGGCGCTCTTGACGGTCGACGCGGACCACACCGCGGTGGCCGAGATGCAGGAGGTCCTCGCGGCGTGGGATCTGCAGGACGACCCCGAGGCGGCCGGCGCAGCGGCGTTCAACGCGACGTGGCGGCATCTGCTGGCCAGGACCTTCCACGCCGAGTTGCCCGAGTTCGCCCACCCCGACGGCGGGGGGCGTTGGTGGGAGGTGGTCCGGCGGCTGCTCGACGACCCGCGGTCCGTCTGGTGGGACGACCCGACCACCGAGGAGCGTGAGACCCGCGACGACGTGCTGCGGTCGGCTCTGATCGACGCTCACGCGGAGCTGACCGAGCGACTCGGTGACCCGGACGGGTGGGAGTGGGGCGAGCTCCACACGCTCACGCTCGAACACGGCACCTTCGGCACGTCCGGCATCGCGCCGATCGAGCGACTGTTCAACCGTGGACCGCTGGAGACCGGCGGCGGGTCGGACGTCATCAACGCGACCGGCTGGAACGCCGCGGCCGGCTACGAGGTCACCTGGGTGCCCTCGATGCGCATGGTCCTGGACCTCGGTGACCTCGACGCCGGGGAGTGGATCCACCTCACCGGCCAGTCGGGCCGTCCCTTCCACGGCCACTACACCGACCAGGCCGAGCTCTGGCGCGACGGCGGCACGATCGGGATGGCCTTCGGTGCCGGAGCGGTCGAGGAGGCCGCTCACGACCGGCTGCGACTGGCGCCGAAGAACTGACGACCCGAGGGTCGCGGCTCGTCCGGTCAAGGCGCGGCTCACCCCGAGGGGGCGCGGCTCACCCGGCGAGCGGCGCGGCTCACCCGACGTCCGGGGCACCGGGCATCCGACGGCCACGAGGGCACGAGGGCGACGCCCTCGACTCGGGCGTGATGGGCCGCCGGCTCAGGTGGTCCAGCGCGCCACGACCTGCTCCGCGTCGGTGACCTCGCAGCGCGGATCGGCCCGGAACCAGCTGCGCTGGCGCTTCGCGAAGCGCCAGGTGCGGTGCGCGATGCTCGCGGGCAGCTCGGCGGCGTCGAGCTCACCGTCGAGCACGGCGAAGGCCTCCGCGTACCCGATCGCCTGCCGCGCCGTCCTGGACAGCTCGGGACCGCGCCGCAGGGCCCGCGCCTCGTCGAGCAGTCCGGCGTCGACCATCGCCACCGCACGCTCGTGGATCCGTGCGCGCAGCACCTCGGCATCGGGCTCGAGGTAGGCGACCTCGAGGTCCGCATAGATCGAGGTGTAGCGGTCGAAGCCGTCGTCGAAGGCCGAGAACGGCTCACCCGTCAGCTCCAGGACCTCCAGCGCACGGATCGTTCGGCGGAGGTTCTCGGGCGCGATGCCGGCGGCGGCCGCCGGATCGTGACGGGCGAGCTCAGCGTGCGCGGCCGACGGATCCGACCGCCACCGTCGTTCCAGCCGCTCGCGCACCCGCTGCTCGGTGGGGGGGAAGCGCAAAGGATCGACGACGGCACGCCAGTACAGCCCGGAGCCGCCCACCAACACGGGCACGGCCTCACGGGCGAGGACCTCCGCGATGGCTCGCCGAGCGAGCCGTTGGAACCGGGCCACGGTGAGGCTCTCGCTCGGTTCGAGGACGTCCACCAGGTGGTGCGGGATCTCGGCGCGGAGCGCGGCGGGTGGCGTCGCGGTCCCGATGTCCATGCCTCGGTAGACCGTGAACGCATCGATCGCGATCAGCTCGGCTGCCCGGCCACGTGCTCCGAGGCCACGCGCCAGGCTCACCGCCAGCTCGGACTTGCCCGCGGCCGTCGGGCCGACGATCGCGAGGACGGTCACCGCGACCGCACCTCCCACCGCACCGGTCTCGTGTCACCGGGGTCCGCGGCGACGGCCGTGACCGACCCGGTGGAACCGTCCCGGGGACGATCGTCGCCCTCGGTGTCGGCCACCATCTCCACCGGCATGTCCGTCGCGGCGGCGAGCACCAGGACCGTGACCATGGCCGCCCAGCCGGCCGGGACGCCGCCGACCAACGGGCCCGACGTGGACGTTGCGGTCGCCAGGCGCCGGGCGTCGGCGAGCAGCCGGTCGGGCGCAGGGGCCGGACCCGGCAGCTGACCGTCGGCCAGCACCGCGAC
>SKTG01000194.1 GCA_007118045.1 Nitriliruptoraceae bacterium | reverse complement strand
GACGAGCACCGCGTCGGCGCCCTCGTGACCGGCGCGCCGCACGTCCGCCGGCTCGTGGACGCCGGACTCGGCGATCGCCAGGGCGTGGGCCGGCAGGCCGGGGCGCAACCTCGCGAAGGCACCGTGGTCGATCTCGAAGGTCCGCAGATCGCGCGCGTTGATCCCGACCAGCTCCGCGCCGACGCGCTGGGCGGCGGCGAGCTCGGAGGGGTCGTGGACCTCGACGAGGGCGTCGAGGCCGGCGGCCGCGGCCTCGTCGTGGAGCAGCGCGAGCGTCGGTTCGTCCAGCGCGGCCACGATCAACAGCACCGCGGAGGCCTGCGCGGCCCGTGCCTCCCAGATCTGGTACGGATCGACGACGAAGTCCTTGCGCAGCGTCGGCACGTGGAGCGCCGCGACGGCGGCCAGGTCGTCGAGGCTGCCACCGAAACGGTCGGGTTCGGTCAGCACGGAGACAGCGGCCGCCCCGCCCTCGACGTAGGCGCGCGCCTGCGTCGCGGCGTCCAGGTCCGGGGACAGGATCCCGCGCGACGGTGATGCACGCTTGACCTCCGCGATCACGCTGACCCCCTCGGCACGGAGGGCACCGACGAGCGACGGGCCGACGCCGCCCTCGCGCGCCCGCTCGCGCAACGCCTCGAGGGGCTCGGAGCGGCTGGCGTGCTCGACCCGCCTGCGGGCACCGGCGAGCAGGTCGTCGAGGTAGGTGGTGGTCAGGGCCGGGCCTTCCGACGGGGCACACATCAGGGGGGCACGTGGAGCGAGGGGGACACGTGGAGCACGTGGGGACGGCGGAGCCGGGGCCACGTGACGTCGGCACCGAGCGTACGCGCACTCCCGACGGCTCGGGGCGGCGGCATCCGGTCGCCGGACCGCGATCGAGCCGACCGCGTCGCCGGCTCACCCCTGCAAGCGCTCCGCCGCCCGGATCGCGGCGAGGACCGCACCGGCCTTGCTGCGCGTCTCGGCCTCCTCGGCCGCCGGCCGTGAGTCGGCCACGATGCCGGCGCCGGCCTGGACGTAGGCGGTGCCGTCCTTGAGCACGACCGTTCGGATCGTGATGCAGGTGTCGAGGTTGCCGGCGAGGTCCACGTAACCGATCGCGCCCGCGTACGGGCCCCGCTTGGTCGGTTCGAGCTCGTCGATGATCTCCATAGCGCGCACCTTGGGCGCGCCGGACACGGTGCCGGCGGGGAACACGGCCTTGAGCACGTCCACCGGGCCGAGGTCCTCGCGCAGGCGCCCCGTCACCGCGCTGACCAGGTGCATGACGTGGCTGTAGCGCTCGACGTGCAGCATGCCCTCCACCTCGACGCTGCCGACCTCGCACACCCGTCCGAGATCGTTGCGGGCGAGGTCGACGAGCATGACGTGCTCGGCACGCTCCTTCGCGTCGGCCATCAGCTCACGTTCGTGCTCACGGTCCGCCTCCGGCGTGTCGCCACGCGGTCGTGTGCCCGCGATCGGCCAGGTCTCGACGTGCTCGCCCTGCACCTTGACCAGCGCCTCCGGTGAGGATCCCACGATCTGGGCGTCGCCGAGGTCCAGCAGGTACAGGTAGGGCGAGGGGTTGATGACACGCAGCACGCGGTACAGATCGAAGGCCGACGCCTCGCTCGCCACCGCGAAGCGCTGGCTGACCACCGTCTGGAAGGTGTCACCCGCCCGGACGTACTCCTTGACCCGCTCCACCATCGCCTCGTAGTCACCCTCTTCCAGGTTGGAGGTGACCTGCGCGGGCTGGGACCCCGGCTCCGGCGGCGCCACGGGAGCCGCGTGCGACGAGGCGGTGGCGAGCCGCTCGACGACCGCGTCGGTGGCCGCGACGGCCTCGTCGTACCGGGACGCGAGCTCGTCCGCGTCCCGTGTGTCGTCCACGACGACGTTGGTGACCACGGTGAGCACCTGGCGCAGGTGGTCCAGCGCGACCACGTGGCGGGGGAACATCAGATGCACGTCCGGCAGGCCCAGGTCGTCGCGCCCCGTGGCGGGGATGCGCTCAACCTCCCGGACCGCGTCGAACCCGACGTAGCCGACGGCGCCACCGTGCAGCGGCAGCTGCGGTACCGGAGGCGCCGCCAGCGCCGCGACCGCGCCGGCCAACGCCTCCAGCGGCCGGGTCGCCGTCTCGGCTCCGGCGGGCGGCTGGCCCTCCCAGGAGACGGCACCGTCGCGCCCGAACAGGGTCAGGAAGGGGTCGAAACCGACGAACGAGTAGCGGCCCCACCGTTCCCCGTGCTCCGCCGACTCCAGCAGGAAGCTGGGTCCGTCACCGGCGAGCTTGGTGTACACCGACAGCGGGGTCTCGAGGTCCGCCAGCACCTCGCGGCGCACGGGGACGACCCCGTGCTCGGCGGCCAGGCGGACGAACTCCTCACGGGTCGGTGCGTGCACCGGTCAGGCTCCTTCGCTTTGCGGGTCGTGCTCGGCGTCGGGCTCGGCGAGGTGCTCGGCCACGGGCTCGGCGACCTCGGCGTCGGGGTCCCGCGGGTCCGCGGTCTCGGCGAGCGCCGGCCCTGCCGCGGTGGTGCCCTGCGGGCCG
>SKTG01000272.1 GCA_007118045.1 Nitriliruptoraceae bacterium | reverse complement strand
CGACGCCCCGCCCGACCGACGCCCCGCCCGACCGACGCCCCCCCGACCGACGCCCCGCCCGACCGACGCCCCGCCCGACCGACGCCCCGGCCGCCAGCTGAACCCGCTGCGACGTCACCGCACGGCCGCGGCCATCCGATCCACCACCGCGGTGAGCAGCGTCGAACTGGTCGCGAGGTTCAAGCGCGCATGACCTGCCCCGCCGGTCCCGAAGTCCTTCCCGCTCGTGAGGGCCACGCGACCGCGGGCCAGGAAGGCGGCCGCGGGATCGTCGCCGAGAGCGAGGTCGCGACAGTCGAGCCAGGCGAGGTAGGTGGCGGCACCCGGGCGGTAGGTCACGCCGGGTAGCCGCTCCTGCAGCAGCTGCGTCAGCAGGTCGCGGTTGTTGCGGAGCCCGTCGAGCACGGCATCGAGCCACGGCTCCCCCTCGCACCACGCCGCGACGTGCGCGAGACAAGCGACGTGGCTCGCCCCGTGCGCGACCTCCTCCGGCATGCGGGCGAGGTCCTGGCCGGCACGGTCACCGGCCACCGCAACGGCGGCCTTGAGACCCGCCAGGTTCCACCCCTTCGAGGCCGAGAGCAGGGCGAAGCCCGCCTGGGTCTCCGGCAGCGAGAGGTAGGGCACGAACGTCCCGTCGAGGACGACCGGAGCGTGGATCTCGTCGGCCACGACACGGACGCCGTGCCGCTCTG
Organism: Nitriliruptoraceae bacterium; assembly: GCA_007118045.1. Taxonomy (GTDB): domain Bacteria; phylum Actinomycetota; class Nitriliruptoria; order Nitriliruptorales; family Nitriliruptoraceae; genus SKTG01. The sequence continues at coordinate 1,857 of SKTG01000272.1, read as the reverse complement.
CGAGGGCCGCCACCATGCGCAGCTCGGCGTCGGTGTGGACGGTGCCGGTGGGGTTGTGTGGGCTGCAGAGCAGATAGCCCGTCACCTCGGGGCTGGCGAAGGCCGCCTCGAGCGCTTCCGGGTCGAGCCGGTCGTCGGGGCCCAGCGGCGCATCGACCACCCGCCGGCCGTCGTGCTCGATGAAGGCGTAGAACGGGGGGTAGATCGGCGGGTTGACCACCACGGCCTCCCCGGGCCGGGTGACCAGGCGCAGCAGCTCCACCGCACCGAGCATCACGTCGGGGACCAGCCTCGATCGTTCGACGGCGAGGTCCCAGCCCCAGCGCCGCCGAGCGAAGTCCGCAAGGGCGCCGGCGTAGCCGTCGCCGTAGGCGTACCCGGTGTCGCCACGACGGAGGGCTCGCGTGACCGCGGTCACGATCGGCTCCGCCAGCGGAACGTCCATCTCCGCCACCCAGGCCGGCAGCACGCCCTCGTCGTGGGCGCGCCACTTGACCGACGTCCTGGTCCGGAGCTGCTCCAGGGACAGCTGCTCCAGCGGTCCGCCGGCGGCGTTCACGGCCGCCTCGACGCGGCCTCCGGGCCCGCTCATCGTCGTTCCAGCAGGTCACGGAACGCTTCGTTGTGGGCGTCGTGGACGGGGATCGCGTCGACGACCCGTTCCAGGGCACGCGTCGCGGGCACGTCCTCCACCGCCGCGAGGTACGCGGCCGCGACCGTGGGTGCCCGGCTGCGCCCCGCCGCGCAGTGGAGGAAGACCCGCCGCCCCTCGGCCCGCAGCGTCCGGATCGCGTCCACGGTGTCGTCGAGCACGAGCTCGAGGTTGGGGTTGGCGTCGCGGTCGGCGGTGTCGGCGAGCCACACCTCGTGGTGTTCGACCTCGGAGCTGACCTGCTCCGCTCCGACCCGGCACAACGACACGATCGCACCGACCCCGCCCGCCACCTCGTCGAGGGAGGCGAGGTTGCCGAGCAGGACGTGCTCGTCACCCGGGAGCATCGCGACGTATGGCGGGACCCCCTCGCCGCGCTGCCGCGCGACGACCGGCCAACCGTCGTGATCCGGGCGTCCCCTCCGCCCCGCGAGCACCGCCAGACGGACGAGTTGGCCGGCATCGAGCCCGGGCCAGCCGTGCAGCAGCCGCCGCCAGCGGAAGGGCACCGCGGAGGCCCCCCAGCGGGCCCCGAGCAACGCCCCGGCGATGGCGGCGACGGTGTCGGTGTCGTCGCCGATGCGCACCGCGGCATCGAGCGCCAGCTGGAGGTGGACGCCGGGCCGATCCGATGGAACCGCGGTGTGGTGGATGGTGGCGTGCGCCGCCTGCAGAGCGGTGACGGTGAAGCCGTTCGGCGCGAAGCGTTCCGGCGGTCCCGTCTCGGCCTCGTCGATCGCGACCCGCCAGCGGTCCCGTCGCGCCTCCGGCAGCAGCGCCAGCCCGTCACGGACCCCGTCGAGGCGCCGCTCCCGTACGGCCCGGTCGATGGCGACGCACCACAGCACGCAGCTGTCACCGGCGAGCGGGTCCGCGTGGGTCACCTCGGCCATCTCGCGGGCGGCCGCGGCCATCGCCTCGTCGTCGCCGAGGTGGGCGAGCGCGACCGGTGCGGTTCGCATCAGTGCGCCGTTACCGGCAGCGCCTTTGGGATGGTCGGCGAAGTAGGCGGCCGCGACCCGCGCGAGGTCGGCCCCGGTCGCCGCCCGGCGGAGCACCGCGGCCGTGGAGATCCCGATGTCGGCCGGGCCGGACCGCTGCCAGGCCAGGAACCGATCCCCGATCGCCTCGAGGTCCACGGTGCCGGTGGCGGTCACCTCGGCGATGCAGATCGCCATCGAGGTGTCGTCGGTCCACTCGCCGGG
>SKTG01000269.1 GCA_007118045.1 Nitriliruptoraceae bacterium | reverse complement strand
CGCCGTGGCCGGGCTGGCCTACGACGGCGGTCAGATCGTCACCACCACCGCGCACGTCCGGGAGCTCGCCGGCGCCGCGGCCCGCGCCGGGGCCCAAGAGCCCGCCACCGGCCAGGTCCACGCCGGCCGGTCCGGTCTCGACCCGGCGGCAGCAAGGACACGCGCCAGCGAGGTCATCGCCGCGGCCGGCGCTACCGGCACCGTCAGCGTCGACGGTGACACCGTCCGGGTCTCGGTCACCGCCACCCAACCCATGCGCATCCTGCCGCTGTCGGAGCGGCGCATCACCGTGACCTCGACCGCCACCGCGGTCTCGGACGTGCTCGCCCCCGAGGCACCGTGATGTCCCGCCTCGTACTGGCCACCCGCGCCGTGCTCGCCGCCGTCATCACGCTCACCGTGCTGCTGGGCGTACCCACCGCCCTGACCGTGGCCGTCGGCTGGCCGCTGCCGGCCAGCTGGCCCGACCCCGACACGCTCACCCGCCTGACCCAGACCGGCGTGTCCGAGGTGGTGGTCGCCAACACCCTCGCGGTGATCGTCTGGTGCTGCTGGGCCCAGCTCGCCGTCGCGCTCATCGTGGAGACCGTCGCCGCGGTGCGTCGCCACGCCGCCCGGCCGCTACCGCTGCTGCCGGGCCTGCAACCGTTGGCTGCCCGGTTGGTCGCAGCGATCCTGCTGCTCAGCGTCGTCACCCAGCCGCGCCCGGCCACCGCCAGCGCGCTGGAGCCGAACCTGGCCCTCGCGACCACCCAGGCGGCCATCGAGCTCGACGAGCCTGCCCAGGCACCAGCCGTCGAACCCGCCCGCCACCCGACGGTACGAACCACCGAGATCACGACGGGCCCCAGGGACTCGTGGTGGCAGCTCGCCGAACACCACCTCGGTGACGGACTGCGCTGGCGCGAGATCCGCACGCTCAACCTCGACCGGCGCGTCGCCACCGACACGATCGTCACCGCGGAGATCGACCAGCTCGACGCGGGCTGGCAGCTGCTCGTGCCCACCACCGGCGATTCGCCACCTGCCACCACGGCCATCACACACGTCAGCCACCCGACCGGCAACGGCAAGGCACCGGACAACCCCGACGGTCCCGCTGACACGCACGAGGGATGGTGGGAGGTGCGGCCGGGCGAGCACTTCTGGTCGATCGCGACCCAGGTGCTCACCGATGCCTGGGAACGCACCCCCACCGACGCCGAAGTCACCTCCTACTGGCAGGAACTGGTCGAGGAGAACCGGGACCGGCTCGACCCGCCCCACGATCCCGACCTGATCCACCCTGGTCAGCGCTTCCGGCTCCCGCTCCCGCCCGCCGAGCCGGCGGCTCCGGCCGGAGATACGGTCGGCGAGCAGCCAGAGCCTGAGGGTGAACCTGAGCCTGAGCTGCCCCGTTCCGAAAGGCCCGAGACCTCAGGGTCGACCGGGGCGGCATCGGTCACGCCAGACGGCCCGTCGCAGCACCCGAGCGGGGACGCGCGCGACTCGGCGACCACGCCGTTGGAGGACCCGTCCACCCGCCCGGCTCCGCCCGACGAGCCGACGGCCGACCGCGACGTCGACCAGTCGACGGCCAGATCGGGCAGCGGCCCGCCCGGCGGCGGCTGGCAAGGCACCCTCGACCCTCCGGCCGAGGGCTCGTCAGCACAGCCCCGGGACGCCACCATGTCGGCGACCGCCGGTGATAGTGCGGCTGGCAGGCTGCTGCCCGGGCTGGCCGCAGCCGCGCTGGCCGCCGCGGGGATCTTGGCCCTGTGGCGCCGCCGCCAACGCGCCGCGCTGCAGCAACGCCCGACCGGGATGCGGCTACCCACCCCCGCCCCGGAAGCGACCGCCGAAGTGGCCCGACTCGAGGCCGCCGCGGCAGATCAACGCACCCTCCACGACCTCGGCGCGATGCTGACCACCATCCCCGAGCCAGCCCAGCCCGCGTTGGTCACCGCCACCGACCAGGGGGAGATCACGCTGCTGTTCGCCGACACGGACCAGCTCGAGGAGCCGCCGGCCCCCTGGCGGCTGCACCACGACGGCGCGGACGGCCCCGTCGGCTGGCGCGCCCGGCTCGGCACAACCGGCCCGGAACGCTCGTTCGGGCTGCCCCTGCTGGTCACCCTCGGCACCACCGGCTCCGCCACCGTGCTCGGCAACCTCGCCGCGCTGCCGGTCATGCACGTGACTGGCCCGCCCGACCAGGTCCGACGTGTGCTGCGCAACGTCAGTCTCGAGCTGACCACATCCCGTACCGCCGGGCCGCTGGAAGTCGCGGTCGCAGGCGACGACGCGCTGGCCACCGTCGAACAGCTCCGCCACGTCGACGACCTCACCGGCGAGCTGGATGCTGCTCTCGCCGAGCGCGACCATGGCGTGCTGCGTGCCGACCGGACGCCCCGCCTGCTCGTGTGTCACCAGGCCGCGACCGCGCCCACGCTCCCCGGCGAGGGTGTCGACGGCCTCGTCGCCGTCATCGCTGCCCGCGACAGCCCGGTCCCGGACGCCGCCGCCGACGGTGGCTGGCGGCTGGCCGTCGACCACAACGGCACCGGTCGGTTG
>SKTG01000440.1 GCA_007118045.1 Nitriliruptoraceae bacterium | reverse complement strand
GCACCATGCTCGACGATCTCCTCGCCGAGCCGGAGGCGATCTTCAAGGGTCCGTACTTGGGCTTGGGGCTACCGTTCCGGCGCATGGAGCCCGGCGCGAAGCTGCCGTTCGAGCGGATCGAGCTGCCGTTCACCCCGTACCGCCACCAGGTCAAGGCCTTCCAACGCCTCTGCGGCCCGAACCCCCGTTCCACGCTGGTCGCAACCGGAACCGGCTCGGGCAAGACCGAGTGCTTCTCGCTGCCCATCCTCGACTATTGCGCCGGCCGCCCGGAGCAGGGCGTGAAGGCGGTCATCGTGTACCCGATGAACGCATTGGCGGCCGATCAGGCCCGGCGCTTTGCCCGCGACATCCACGATCGGGAGAGCTTGCGCGGGCGGGTCAGCGCCGGTCTCTACGTGGGTGACAGCGGACCCTCGGTGCAGAAGGTGATGAGCCGTGACAGCGTGATCACCTGCCGGGAGACCTTGCGCGAATACCCGCCGGACATCCTGCTCACCAACTACAAGATGCTGGACTTCCTGCTGCTGCGCCCGCGGGACCAGCGTCTGTGGCGCCATAACGAACCGGGTCGCTTGCGCTATCTCGTCGTCGACGAGCTGCATACCTTCGACGGTGCTCAGGGTACCGATCTCGCCTGTCTGGTCCGCCGTCTGCGCGATCGACTGCTGCCGGGCGAAGGGCTTGCCTGTGTTGGGACGTCGGCGACCCTGGGTGGCGAGCCGGCGGGACAGGAGCTGATCGACTACGCCTCCCAGGTGTTCGCGAGCCCCTTCGATGCCGATGCGGTGGTGATGGAGGATCGGGAAACCCCGGAGGAGTTCCTCGCGGGCGCCGAGGTGCGCTTCACGAACTGGCCCACCACCGGCACGTACGGTGGCGGCTATGCGCAGGTGCAGGACGCCGCGGTAGACAACCTGCGCAAGCTGGCGATGCGCTGGTTTGGGGGTGACGCCCCGGCGCTGGACGCGCGCGATCCGGCCGTGGCGATGCAGGCCCGCTTTCAGCTTGCCGAGCGGCTGCGCGAGTGCCGCGCGTTCCGCGAGTTGCTGGAGCGCGCGCCGGGTTTGCTGGATGTGAATGCCGCGGTGGCCGACTGGGCGCAGCGGTTCCGGATCGAGCCGGAACAGGCGCGGCAGATGCTCGATAGCCTCCTGGCACTGGTTTCGTGGGCTCGCCGTCCGAACGATCCCCACGCGACGCGCACCGACGATCCGGGCCAGCCCTTCGTGACCCTGCGCATGCAGCTCTGGCTGCGCGAGTTGAGCCGGTTGGTCGCCAATGTCGGAGCCCGCCCTGCACTCCGTTTCGCCGACGACCTGACGGACCTCGCATCGCCCCTGCACTTGCCGGTGGTGCACTGCCGCGAATGCCATGCGACTGGCTGGCTATCGGTGCGCAAGGCGGACGAAGGGCGGCTGGAGACCGACCTGCAATCGATTTACCGCACCTATTTCGGCAATCACCCGGAGATGTGCCTACTGTTCCCGCTGGAGGGGACACCGCCGGCCGAGCCGAAGGGCATCGAGGGGGCGATCTGCCCGCAGTGCGGGCAACTGCTTCCCAGGGCCGGCGCGACGCAGTGCCCGCACTGCAAGGGCGATGCCCCGCTCGTGCCGGTCTGGGAGCCCAACATGCGCCGCACGCAGGCGCGGGGCGACCTGAACGTCCAGCGCAGCCACCACGACTGCCCGTTCTGCGGCGCGCACGAGGGGCTGAGCTTGATCGGTTCGCGCGCGGCGTCGTTGGCGAGCGTACTGATCGGGCGTTTGTTTGCCACCCCGTACAACGATCACCGCAAGCTGATCGCATTCTCCGACGCGGTACAGGACGCCGCGCACCGTGCAGGATTCTTTGGAGCCCGAACCTACAGCACCCTGATCCGCGGCGCGATCGCGCGCTTCGTCACGGCGCAGGGGGAAGGCCTTCCGCTGTCCGTGGTCGCGAGCGAGATGCCGCGCTACTGGCGCAACCGCACCGGTAGCGAGGCGCGTTTCGTCGGCACCTTCATCGCACCGAACATGGAGTGGCTTCGGGACTACGAGCATCTGAAGACCCAGGGTCAGCTCCCGCCGCACAGCGCCGTGCCCGGGTGGGTGGAACAGCGTCTGACCTGGGAGGTATTGCAGGCGTTCGGCCTGCGCGCCCGGATCGGGCGCACGCTGGAGCGCTCCCGTGTCGCGGCCGTGGGCCCGGATCCGGTGGCGATCCGGGAGTCCGCAGCGCGCCTGGCCCGGTGGCTGTCGGAGGAGATCGGCTCGCTGCGCTGTATTGGCGAGACGGGCGTGCTGCGCTACTTGCTGGGGTTCCTCTGGCGCATGCGAGTGGGCGGTGCCTTTTATCACCCCATGTTGGATAGCTATATCCAGGACCGCGGGAAACCCTACGCGCTGTACCGCACGCCGCACATGCCGAACTACGGGGGTGCCGCCGCCCCACCGGCGCTCGTGACATTGGGGCGGGTGGGGCGGTCGTTCATCGCACTCGCGGCCGATGGGCGCTCAGGCTATGCGGATTGGTTCGATAAGACGCTCGCGGTGGGCGATGCGGTGCT
>SKTG01000081.1 GCA_007118045.1 Nitriliruptoraceae bacterium | reverse complement strand
GCCTCAAGTCGCTCGTCTGGTACATCCCGGAGCGTTTCGAGGAGTTCGGCTACGAGGAGCCCGAGACGTGGGAGGAGATGATCGACCTCAGCGATCAGATGGTCGCCGACGGCAACACGCCCTGGGCCATCGGCATCGAGTCCTCCGACGCGACCGGCTGGGTCGCGACGGACTGGATCGAGGACATCATGCTCCGTCTGCACGGCGAGGACGACTACGACGCCTGGACGGCCAACGAGCTGCCGTTCGACTCGCCCGAGGTCGACGAGGCGATGGACTACTTCGACCAGATCTTCTTCACTGAGGACTACGTGTTCGGTGGCCCGCCCAACATCCTCCAGACGGCCTTCGGCGACTCCGTTCAGGACATCTTCGACGGCAACGCCATGATGCACCGCCAGGCGAGCTTCGCCCTGGGCTTCATGCCGGAGGGCACGGAGGTCGGTACGGACGTGGACTACTTCGTCCTGCCGGAGATCGAGGCCTCGGAGCCCGGTCTGCCCGCATTGATCGCCGGGGACCTCGCGGTCGCGTACACCGACAACCCCTCCAACGAGGAGTTCTTCCAGTACTTCTCGGAGCCCGAGTCCGGCGAGCCGTGGGCCGCCGAGGGCGCCTGGTTGTCACCGTTCCGTGACTTCAACACGGACGCCTACGCGGACGAGTTCCTGGTCGACCAGGCCGAGACCGTCACCGGAGCGGACTTCGCCCGCTTCGACGGTTCCGACATGATGCCGGGCGCCGTCGGCGCCGGGGCGTTCTGGACCGAGATGGTCAACTACATCCAGAGCGAAGGCGAGGGGCGCGAGCAAGCGCTCCAGAACATCGACGCGGCCTGGCCATGATCGGTCGCAGCCGTTGAGGTCGGCTCGGTGGGTCACGGCGCGACCGTGACCCACCGAGCCGACCGGGAGAGGAGGGAGCCACGTGGGCAACGCTGTATCCGCCGCCATCGCGATCGTGCTCGGCGTCGGTGGGGTCCTGGTCCTGTTCTGGGGCCTCAACGCCGCCGTCGAACGCCTACCAAAGCAGCAGGAGGAGATGCTCAAGCCCTACGTGTTCGTCGGACCGTCGTTGGCGATCGTCGGGCTCTTCCTGCTGTACCCGTCCATCCTGACGGTCTGGTTCAGCTTCCAGACCAACGTGGGGACCCCCGCTCAGGAGTTCACGCTCGACAACTACGTCTACCTGTTCACGGATGGCGCCCTCCACAGCGCGCTGATCAACAACCTGCTCTGGATCATCGTGGTCCCGGCCGGCGCCGTGGCGATCGGTCTGTTGGTCGCGGTGCTCGCCGACCGGCTGAAGCCGACCGCGGAGAAGATCTCGAAGGCCCTGATCTTCCTGCCGATGGCGATCAGCTTCGTCGGTGCTTCCACGATCTGGCTCTTCATCTACGCCTGGCGGCCGCCGGGCGTCGAGCAGTTCGGTCTGCTCATGGCCATCGCCGAGCTGTTCGGCAGGGTCCCAGCCGAACCGATCCTGCAGATGACCCAGTTCCGTCTCAACAACTTCGCGCTGATGGCCGTGATGATCTGGCTCCAGGCCGGGTTCGCGATGGTGCTGCTCTCGGCCGCCATCAAGAACGTGCCCGAGGACACGATCGAGGCTGCCCGGATCGACGGAGCGTCCGAGATCCAGATCTTCTGGCGCGTGACCGTCCCGCAGATCAAGTCCACGATCGTGGTGGTCGGAACGACCATCCTGATCCTGGTCCTGAAGATATTCGACGTCCCCCGGGTGATGACCAGCGGTGACTTCGACACCAACGTGATCGCCAACATCTACTACGACCAGGCGTTCACCTTCGGTAACCGTGGCCGGGCCTCGGTCGTGGTGGTCGCGCTGATCTTCATGACCCTGCCCTTCATGTACCTCAACATCAAGCGGTTCCGTGAGCAGGAGGCCAACCGATGAGCGCTCAGACGACCGCGCCTCCCGAGGAGGAGCTGGAGCGAGAAGCGCTCAAGCCGTCGAAGGACGAGGGCGACAGCGCGAGCTGGGGGGCGCGCCTGACCCTCGCGCTCGTGTGCATCATCTTCACGATCCCCACGCTGGGCCTGCTCATCTCCTCGTTCCGCCCGCGGGAGGACATCATCTCCTCCGGCTGGTGGACGGTCTTCACCGGCAACGTCAACTTCAGTCTCGACAACTACACGGCCGTGCTCGACGAGGGCATGGGTACCGCGTTCGCCAACTCGCTGGCCGTCGCGGTCCCCGCCACCGTGATCCCGATCCTGGCGGCCGCGTTCGCCGCGTACGCGTTCGCCTGGATGGACTTCCGCGGCCGCGAGTTCCTGTTCGTGATCTTCGTCGGTCTGCTGGTCGTGCCGTTGCAGGTCGCGTTCGTGCCTTTGACGCAGCTGTTCAACGCGGTCGGGATCCAGAGCGACTTCCTCAAGCTGTGGCTCGCCCACACCGGCTTCGGCATGCCGCTCGCGGTCTACATCCTGCGCAACTACATCGGCTCGCTCCCACGTGAGGTGATCGAGTCGGCGAAGGTGGACGGAGCGAACCACTTCGCCACCTTCTGGCGGCTGATCATGCCGCTGTCCGTGCCGGCACTCGCCGCGTACGCGATCTTCCAGTTCCTGTGGACCTGGAACGACTACCTGGTCGCCCTGATCTTCATGACGGGCGGAGAGGAGGTCGTCACGGTGACGTTGGCCGAGCTGGTCGGCTCGCGCGGCCAGGACTGGCACCTGTTGACGGCGGGAGCCTTCATCTCGATGACGGTCCCCCTGATCGTGTTCTTCGCGCTGCAGCGGTTCTTCGTCCGCGGCCTGACCGCCGGGTCCGTGAAGGGCTGAGTCCCTCCCGTGGTCGCGACCGCACCCGGGTGTGTGGTCGCGACCACGGGATGCCGGCGTGAGCCGTCCGGGAGGTCGAGGTGCGCTTCCAGCTGACGGCGCGGACGGGGCATCCCGACTTCCTCGACCTGCCGTGGGACCAGCCGCTCGCGGACTGGACGCACGAGCGGTTGGTCGAGATGCCGATGGGCATCCACCGGCACGTCGTGCGGAGCGTCGAGTACGACGATGAGCTCTACCACCTGAAGGAGCTGCCGCGCCGCTACGCCGACCGCGAGTACCGCTTCCTGCGCCACCTCAAGCTCGAGGCGGTCCCGGTCGTCGACGTGGTCGGGGTGGTCAGTCGCCGGGAGACGCCGGCCGGCGAGCGACTCGAGGCGGTGCTGATCACCCACCACCTCGAGTACTCGGTCCCCTACCGGCTGCTGTTCCTGCGCCAGGAGCACACGACGCTGCGCGAGCCCATGCTCGACGCGCTGGTGCATCTGCTCGTGCGGCTGCACCTCAACGGCTTCTACTGGGGGGACTGCTCGCTCTCGAACACGCTGTTCCGCCGTGACGCGGGGAGGCTCGCCGCGTACCTGGTGGACACCGAGACCGGCGAGCTCTACGACCAGCTCTCCGACGGGCAACGCGAGATGGACGTGGAGCTCGCGATCGAGAAGTGCGCGGGCGAGCTGCTCGACCTGCAGGCGGCCGGGGTGCTCTCACCGGACGCGGACCCGTTCGAGCTCGGTGAGGAGCTTCGGACGCGCTACGAGAGCTTGTGGGAGGAACTCACGACCGACGAGGTGTTCGCGGAGGACGAGCGATACCGCATCCACGAGCGGCTACGGCGCATCAACGAGCTCGGCTACGACGTCGAGGAGCTCGAGCTGGTGCAGGACGAGCCGGGCGTTACGCGGATGCGGCTCAAGACCTCCGTCGTGGAACCGGGTCGCTACGGCCGCATCCTGCGGGAGCTCGCCGGCCTGGACGTGCAGGACAACCAGGCTCGTCGGCTGCTCAACGACATCCACAACTTCGGCGCCTGGCTCCAACAGGAGGAGGGCCGCTCGTTGCCGGAATCGGTGATCGCGCACCGCTGGTTCGAGAGGTCCTTCGAACCGATCGTCAACGCCGTCCCGGAGCCGCTGCGCGGGCGACGGGAACCCGCGGAGGTCTTCCACGAGGTGCTGGAGCACTGGCACCGGTGGTCCAGCGAGGAGGGATCCGATCTCGATCTCGCCACGGCTGCCGCACGCTACGTCGACGAGGTGCTGACGGCGCTGCCGTCGGAGCGCGCGATCGCCCCCGCCGAGGGCGACGACGATGACACGGAGGCCGAGGAGCCGGAGGAGGCGCCCGTGTCCCACGACCGGTCTCCCGGCTGACGCGTGTCCGTCAGCCGGAGAGGTCGGCGAGGAAGCTCCGCACGATCCGCAGCAGTTCGCCGGGGCGCTCCTCCTGCGGGGTGTGGCCACAGTCCTCGATCAGCTCGAAGCGGGACCCGGGGATGGCCGCGGCCGTGCGCCGGGTCCAGTCGACGGCGACGATGCGGTCGTGGTCACCGGAGACCACGAGCGTCGGCACACGGATCTCGGGCAGCAACGACCGCAGATCGGGTGGCGGTTCGGCACTGATCAGCTCCCACAGCCCCTGATCCCACCGGTCGACCTGCAGCATCCGTTGGTACGGCTCGGCGTCGGCCGCGGTCGCCCGAGCCGGGTCGTACCATGACCGGCTGACGCGTTCCACGTCCACCGCGCCGACGAGCCGTCGTGCGGCGGCGGTGCCCAGCTGGCGCAGGCCCGGAGCGCGCAGGACGGGCCTCAGGTTGGTGGGGGCGCCGACGTCGCCCGTGATGGCCGGGCTCAACAGGATCAACGCTCGCACGCGGTCTGGCTTCTGGGCGTACATCTCGAGCGCGTTGGTTCCCCCGGCGGACGACCCAACGAGCGTCGCCGTCTCGGCGCCGAGGTGGTCCAGCAGCTCCCAACCGATACTGGCCGCGGTCGCCCGCGTGTAGGGGTGCTGCGAACCCCAGCGTCGACGGGGCGGTCGCTCGGTGAGGCCGAACCCGGGCCGGTCGAAGGCGGTGACGAGATGGTCCTCGGCGAGATCGTGCGCGACGTGTCGCCACGTACGCGTGCTGCCGTAGAAGTGGTGACTGAGCAGCACGGCGGGCTCGTCGGCGTCACCATGGATCTCGTGGTGGACCTCGACGCCCGCGAGCCGTTCGAACCGGCTCTGCGGGTAGGCGAGCTCGCGGCCGGGCCGGCCGCGGGTGGGTGGTGCCTCGGACACGGTTGCCTCTCGGTACGTGACGGTTCGGTTCGGGCCCCCCGACGCCCGGGGAACTAGGGTCGGTGGAGGTCGAGCGACGCCCGGGGGGATCATGGAGATCGGCGGTGGGAGCCCGGCGGCGGGCTGGTACCCGGACCCGGAGGACGCGACCTGTCAACGGTACTGGGACGGGGGTGCCTGGACGGAGCACCGAGCCCCGCTGGCCGGCCAGGGCGGCTGGCCGCCAGCGGGAGCGGGTGCCGCCGGAGCGGTGCCGATCGACACGTGGCTGTGGCAGTCCATCGTGGCGGCGCTGCTGTGCTGCCAGCCCCTCGGCATCGTCGCGATCGTGTTCGCCGCGCAAGCGCAGTCGGCCATCAACGTCGGCGATCTCGTCCAGGCGCGGAACAAGGCCCAGACCGCGAAGGTCCTGACGCTCATCTCGGTCGGGCTCGCGGCGGTGATCGTGCTCGGCGGTCTGCTGATCGCCGTCCTCGGTGTCTCCGGTCTCACCCTGCTGGGGGCGTCATGATCCCCCTCCTCGAGCTGCGCGACCGGGTGCACCCCTCGGTGGCGCCGGCCGCCGTCGGTGTCGCCGCGCTCGCCGGTCTCACGGCGCTGAGCGTGCTCGGCCCGGCGAGGAGGGGCGTTCTCGTACCGGCGTGCCCGTTCCAGCTGTTGACCGGGCTGGACTGTCCCGGCTGCGGGGGGACCCGGGCCGTCCACGCCCTGACACAGGGCGAGTGGCTGCTGGCGATCGATCACAACGTCGTGTCGGTGCTGTTGCTGCTCCCGCTGCTGACCTGGGCCTGGAGCGGCTGGCTGGCGGCGACGCTCGGATGGCGGGCCGCCGCGCCACGACTGACTCCGAGGACGGCCCTCACCCTCGCGGGCGCGCTGGTGCTGTTCGGGGTGCTGCGCAACCTGCCGTGGGCTCCGGTGGCTTGGGCGGCGTCGTCGCCCGGGCTCGGCTGACCGGCCCAGGGAGCGGTCCGCACGGTGGGTAGGCTCCCGGGCATGGACGCTCCAGATCACGCTGCCGACAGCGCCACCCGTCACGTGCTCGTCGCCGTGGCATGGCCCTACGCGAACGGCTCGCTGCACCTCGGTCACATGGCAGGCGCCTACCTGCCCGCGGACATCTTCGCGCGCTACCACCGGATCAACGGTGACCGCGTCCTGATGGTGTCCGGGTCCGACGCCCACGGCACCCCCATCACGGTGCGCGCGGACCAGGAGGGGGTCTCCCCCGTCGACGTCGTCGACCGGTTCCACCCCGAGTTCCTCGACTACTGGGAACGGCTGGGCATCTCCTTCGACCTGTTCACGACCACGATGACCGACAACCACCGCGAGACGGTGCACGAGCTGTTCCGCTCGTTGCGCGCGAACGGCTACATCGAGCCGCGGACCACGGACCAGTTCTACGACCCGCGAGCGGCCCGTTTCCTGCCGGACCGGTACGTCATCGGGACGTGCCCGTTCTGCGGGGCAGTCGACGCACGCGGCGACCAGTGCGACCGCTGCGGCAAGACCCTGGATCCGGTCGACCTCGGCGACCCCAGATCGAAGCTGACCGACGTGACCCCGGAGGTGCGGCCGACCGAGCACCACTTCATCCTGCTCTCGAAGCTGCAGGCCGACGTGGAACGCTGGCTCGAGGGTCGCGAGGGCTGGCGCAACCACGTCATCAACTGGGCGCAGGGGTTCGTTCGCGAGGGGCTGCACGACCGCGCCATCACGCGCGACATCAGCTGGGGCGTCGCCCTACCCGATGACGCGGGGCTCGACGCTGCCAACGACAAGCGCATCTACGTGTGGTTCGAGGCCGTGATCGGCTACCTCTCGGCCTCCCGGGAGTGGGCGCAGCGCCAGGGCGACCCGGAGGCGTGGCGGGCCTGGTGGGAGGACCCCGCCGCGGAGACGTACTACTTCATCGGCAAGGACAACATCCCGTTCCACGCGGTCTACTGGCCGGCGCAGCTGATGGGCGCGGGTGACCTCAACCTTCCGACGAACGTGCCGGCGAACCAGTACGTCACCCTCAAGGGCGCCAAGGCCTCGAAGTCGGAGGGGATCGGGCGTACCGTCCTCGACTACCTCGACGAGTACCAGCCGGACACGCTGCGCTACGCACTGGCGACCAACCTGCCGGAGTACAACGACGTCGAGCTGACCGACGAGGAGCTCGCTCGCCGGATCAACGACGAGCTCGCGGCCGCATGGGGCAACCTCGTCAACCGGGTACTGACCATGACCCGCAAGAACTTCGACGGGGCGGTGCCCGAGCCCGTCGAGCCCGACGAACGGGACACGACCATCCTGGCCACCGTCGACGCCGCGCTCGAGCGTGCCGGCGAGTTGCTCGAGCAGGTGGAGCTGCGGCGAGCCCTACGCGAGGCGTTGACCGCCGCGCAGGAGACCAACGCCTACCTCAACGCCCTGGAGCCGTGGCGCACGGCCAAGACGGACCGCGACCGGACGGCCACGACGCTCTGGACCGCGATCCAGGCCATCGCCGGCATCAACGTCGCGTTCGCGCCGTTCGTGCCGTTCGCGTCGGCCACGCTCGACGAGTGGCTCGGAGGCGACGGGCGCCTGGATGGACGCGGGTGGTCACGGCGCGAGGTTCCCGCCGGTACGACCCTCGGGACCCCGTCGCCGTTGTTCGCCCGGGTCGAGCTCGCACGGACCTGACCGGCGGCGGCGATGAGCGACCCACCAGCCGCGCCACCTCCGGGCGTGAGCCTCCGAGCCGGTGCGATCGACATCGCTCCGGTCCTGCTCGGGATGATCCCCTTCGCCCTGGTCTTCGGGGTCGCTTCGGTGGAGGCGGGTCTGGGGCTGCCGGAGGCGCTCGGCTTCTCGACCCTGGTGTTCGCCGGTGCCTCGCAGCTCGTGGCGGTCGATCTCCTGGATGGCGGGGCGCCCGCCTGGGTCGTCGCCATGACCGTGATCGTGATCAACCTGCGCTTGGCGATGTACTCGGCGTCGCTCGGGACCTACTGGGTCCGTCAGCCGGTCGGTCGCCGCGCGATCGCCGCGTACCTGCTGACGGACCAGGTGTACGCGGTGAGCGTCGCCAGGTTCGAGGACGACGCGAAGCCGAGCGTGGAGCGCTGGTGGTACTACCTCGGTGCTGGCGTCGTGCTCTGGACCGTCTGGCAGGCGACGACCGTGATCGGGGTGGTCGTCGGTGACGCCGTGCCCGAGGGGGTGCCGCTCGGCTTCGCCGTGCCCCTGACGTTCCTGTGTCTGCTGCTCCCGGCCGTCTCCGGGCGGCCCGCCCTGGTCGCGGCGCTGGTGGGTGGCTCGGTCGCGATCGCCGCCGCCGGGCTGCCGGCGAACCTCGGCATGCCGCTCGGGGCGCTCACCGGTGTCGGGATCGGCTACCTGGTCCGCGTGCGGGGGAGGCGGGCGTGGCGCTGACGACCACGGCATGGGTGGTGATCGGGGTCGCGGGGGTGGCCACCTTCGCCATCCGGGCGAGCTTCCTGCTGATGGCGGGGAAGCTCGCCGAGCTGCCCGAACCCGCCCTGGAGCTCCTGCGGCTGATCCCGGCGGCGGCGCTCGCGGCCCTGATCGGCCCGGCGATCTTCCGGCCGGACGGCGAGCTGGTGATCCTCGGACCACGACCCCTCGCCGGCCTGGTGGCGCTCGGGGTCGCGCTGCTCACCCGGAGCGTGCTGCTGACCATCGCCGTCGGCCTCGGGGCGGTCGTGGTCTTCGAGGCTCTGCTCGGTTGAACTGGACCGGGTCGCTTCCGACCGCTCGACGGCTCCCGTCGGTAGCCTGTACGACCTACCGAGGCCGGGAGCGCCGATGCCACTGGGAGACCTCACACCGGAGGGGCGCGGGATCGACTCCGAGCTCGCCCCCGACCACATCTTCGAGCTGCTGGTGCACGTCGCCAACACCACGGACGTGGAGATGGCGATCACGCTGCACGTCCAGGGTCAGCTCGTCACGGGCCGGCTCATCAGCGGCGCCACGTTCTGGTCCGAGTGCGCACGGGAGCTGCGCGAGGACGCCACGGGGCACGAGGAGCTGGTCGAGACGATGGCGGCCAACATGGACCGCGTGGCCGAGGAGTACCGCGCATCGTACGGCGAGGGCGGCATCGACGACGCTGAGCCGATGACCGCCTTCATCCACCTGCGGGACGCCCGTACCTTCACCGGGCAGGGCCCGACGCCGAAGTCGGGTGCCCTCTGGCGGGGCCGGCTCGCCTCCGTCGACGGGTTCACGCTCGGGGAGCTGCACCGGTCGTAGTCGGTCCACCGACGACGCCGGCTCGGTCGTGCATCGCCCTCGGTGAGTACCGGGTGCGCTCCCGGGGGTCGGCGTGCCCTCGACAGGATTCGAACCTGTGGCCTACCGCTTAGGAGGCGGTCGCTCTATCCACCTGAGCTACGAGGGCGGGTCCGCCGGGAACCGGCCGGGGGAGCGGGCCTCGCAACGCCGGGATCGGGCGCCGGGAGCGGTTCCGCCACGGGCATCGACGGGGCCGGCAGCGTAGCGGTGGGGTCACGGGCCCCACGATCGTCGCCCCGTCCAGCGGCAGCTGCGCAGCCCGCCCTCCTGCGGCCTGTCCGGCGCCGGCCGCTCCGGCGGACGACAACGACCCTGGACATCCGGCCACCGGTCGAGCATGCTCCCCAGTCGAGAGGCGACCGCCAGCTCGGGCCGGCGAGCCCTCGTCGACCGACTTCCGGGAGGTTTGGGGACGATGCTGGACACGCTGGCACGCAGGCTGGGGCTCAGAACCGAACCGACGATCTTCTTCGTGTCGGCCGGTCTGATGGTGCTGTTCCTGCTGATCCTGATCGTGGTCCCCGGACCCGTCGAGGAGGCCT
>SKTG01000007.1 GCA_007118045.1 Nitriliruptoraceae bacterium | reverse complement strand
TGCAGCAGCTCGACGATCGCGGTGTCGAGCGGCTCGTCGGATGGGGACGCTGTGGTGGAGGGAGGCCGTCGCGGCTCGGGGCGGGCCCCGCCCTGCGAGCCCGATCCCACGTCGGACCGCACGTGCTCGCTCGCGGGGGGCTGGGCCATGTGGCGACGGTACCTCGCCACGGTCGGTCCCCCGACGGCCCCCGCGCCGTGGGCGAGGGCGCGCCTGTGGACGAGGGCGCGTCACACGGCGGGGAACTCCACGTATGTGAACACAGCTGTGGAACTCCAGGTCTGTGACCCTCCACATCTCCACACGGATGTCCACAACCCGCGGTCCGCCTCGGGTTCGTGCGTGGTGTTCCTCCGGGGAGCAGCAAGGTCTCGATACCGGGCCGTACACGGGCTACGGTCACCGGCACCCGTTCCCCTCCTGGGAGGACCGTCGTGCGTCGACGCTCGCTGGTACCGATCGTGGTCGTCGCTCTGGGCCTGGCCGCCTGCAACGGCGGGGAGGAGGTGGATCTCGGTGACGCGGCCGACGACGAGGCGCTCGACGACGTCGAGGACGCGCCCGACGACGATCCCGAGGACGATCCCGACGCCGACCCGGACGAGGCCGCTGAGGGCGGGACCCTGCGCGCCGCCATCGGCGGGGACCCCGACCAGCTGAACCCGCACACCACCACCTCCTCGTTCGCCTTCACCGTGCTCGAGAACGTCTACGACACGCTGGTGGAGCCCGGTGACGACCTCACGATGGAGCCGGCCCTCGCCGAGTCCTGGGAGGTCTCGGACGATCTGCTGACCTGGACCTTCGAGCTGCGCGACGGTGTCAGTTTCCACGACGGCTCGGAGCTCACGGCCGACGACGTGGTCGCCTCCTACGAGTTCATCGCGGCGGAGGGTGACAACGCGTTCCGGCTCGACCCCGTCGAGTCCTTCGAGGCGGTCGACGACGCGACCGTGGAGATCTCCCTCGAACGCCCCGCTCCGAACCTGCTCGAGCAGCTCGGCGCGTTCAAGGGCATGGCGATCGCCCCCGCGGAGGCGATCGACGCCGGCACGCTGGACGATGAACCGGTCGGAACGGGTCCCTTCAGCTTCGTCTCGTTCACGCCCGGCGACTCGGTGGAGATCGAGCGCTACGACGACTACTGGGGCGGCACCGCGGCGATCGACGGTGTCCACTTCCAGGTGATCCCCGACCCGGGCGTGAAGCTCACCAACCTCGAGACCGGCGAGGTGGACTGGATCGACAGCGTCCCCCCGGAACAGGTGGAGACGCTCCAGGACCTCGACGACGTCGAGGTGGGGCAGGTCGCCGGCAACGACTACCACTACCTCGCGCTCAACCACGAGGTGGAGCCCTTCGATCAGGTCGAGGTGCGCCAGGCCATCGCCTACGCGCTCGACATCGCCACGATCACCGAGGCGGCCCAGTTCGAGGCGGCGACACCGAACGAGACCGCGATCCCGGAGACCAGCTTCTGGTACTTCGACCACGAACGCTTCGGGACCGACCCGGACCAGGCCCAGCAGCTGCTCGACGAGGCCGGGGTCGAGGAGGGTGAGATCACGATCGACCTGATGGTCACCAACGAGTTCCCGGAGACGGTCACCGCCGCGGAGGTCATCTCCTCGCAGCTGGGCGAGGTCGGCATCGGCGTCGACATCCGCACGGAGGACTTCTCGACCTGGCTGGCGGACCAGGGCGACGGGGACTTCGACGGCTTCGTGCTCAGCTGGATCGGCAACATCGATCCCGACGACTTCTACTACGCCCAGCACCACTCCGAGGGCATCAACAACTTCCAGGGCTTCGCCGACGACGAGGTGGACCAGCTGCTCGACGACGCCAGGGAGGAGACCGACGAGGACACCCGCAAGGATCTCTACGACCAGGCCGCCGAGCGCATCGTCGACCAGGCGTCCTACATCTACTTCTACAACTCCGACATCATCGAGGCCTGGGCACCGAACGTCAGCGGGTACGAGACCCGACCGGACCAGGCGACCCGGTTCCGCGGGGTCTCGTTGGAGGACTGAGACGGTGGGCGAGGAGCACCTCGGGCGCGCGAGCTCGCGCCGCGGGAGCGCGAACGGCTGAGTCCGCGCCGGGAAGGAGCCGGGTGTGAGCGGGTACGTCCTGCGGCGCGTCGGCCAGTCCCTGCTCGCGCTGCTCGGCGTGTCCATCGTGGTGTTCGCGCTGATGCACCTGGTCCCGGGTGACCCGATCCGCACCGCGCTCGGCACCCGGTTCGACCAGGACGTCTACGAGGTGCTGCTGGCCCGCAGCGGGCTCGACCAGCCGATCCCGATCCAGTACGTGGACTGGCTCACCAGCGCCCTGGTCGGTGACCTCGGCGTGTCGTTCCGTACCGGCCAACCGGTCAGCGACGCGTTGATGCAGCGGTTGCCCGCCACGGCCCTGCTCGCCGTCGCCGCCCTGCTCGTCGGGATCGTCATCGCGCTGCCGGCCGGCATCGTCTCCGCGGTCCGCCAGGGCAAGCCCGTCGACTACGCGGCCAACGGGTTCGCGCAGGTCGGTGTCTCGGTCCCCGATTTCTGGTACGGCATCCTGCTCATCCTCGTCTTCGCGCAGATCCTCGGCTGGCTGCCACCGAGCGGGTACACCTCGCCGTTGGACGACCCCGTCGACGCCCTGCGGCGGCTGATCCTGCCGGCCGTGACGGCCGGGGTGGTGACGGGAGCGATCCTGACCCGTTTCGTGCGCTCGTCGGTGCTCGAGGCCATGAGCGCCGACCACGTGCGGCTGGCCCGTGCCAAGGGCATGCCCTCCGGTTACGTGCTGCGCCACCACGTCCTGCGCAACGCCTGGATCCCGATCATCACGGTCAGTGGCCTGCAGCTGGGCACGCTGCTCGGCGGCATCGTGGTCGTCGAGGTGGTCTTCGCCTGGAACGGGCTCGGTCGCCTGGCGCTGGACGCCGTCGTCCGACGCGACTATCCCGTCCTGCAGGGGGCCGTCCTCCTGATCGCCGGGGTGTTCCTGTTGATCAACCTGCTGGTCGACCTCGTGTACGCGAAGCTCGATCCCCGGATCGCGGCCTCGTGAGCGATCAGGAGCAGCAGCCGACGGATGCGCCCGAGCCGCGGGGGGCCGGCCTCGAGCAACCCGAGATCGAGCACCGTCCGCGATGGCGCGAGACCCTCTCGGTGCTGATGTCCAACCGGCTCGCCGCGGTCGGGCTGGTGGTGCTCGTCGTGATGGTCGTCACGGCGATCCTCGGCCACCGGCTCGCGCCGTACGCGCTCGATGCCCAGGATCTCACCCGACGGTTCGATCCCCCGTCCGCTGATCACTGGTTCGGGACCGACGACCTCGGTCAGGACGTGTTCAGCCGGGTGGTGATCGGCGCCAGGAGCTCGCTCCTCGTCGCCGGCGTCTCCGTCGGTATCTCGATGGTCGTGGGCACGCTGCTCGGTCTCCTCGCCGGTTACCGCGGCGGGTGGATGGACAGCACGTTGATGCGAACGATGGACGTGTTGTTCGCGTTCCCCGTGGTGCTGCTCGCCATCGCGCTGGTGGCCGTGTTCGGACCGAGCCTGCGCAACACGATGCTGGCGATCGCGGTCGTGTTCACGCCCATCTTCGCTCGTGTGGTCCGGGGGTCGGTGCTGTCCGTGCGCGAGCAGCTCTACGTGCGGGCGGTGCGGTCGCTGGGTGCCGGCGATCTGCGCATCGTGCTGCGCCACGTTCTGCCCAACGTGGCCGCGCCCGTGCTGGTGCAGACCTCGCTGAGCCTGGCGTTCGCGATCCTCACGGAGGCCGCCCTGTCCTACGTGGGCGTCGGGGTCCAGCCGCCCACGCCCGCCTGGGGCTCGATGCTGTCCGACGCGCAGCGTTACATGGCCCAGGGGTGGTGGCTGAGCGTGTTCCCCGGCCTGGCGATCTTCGTCACGGTGATGTCGTTCAACCTGCTGGGCGACGGGTTGCGCGACGCGCTGGATCCGCAGCAGCGGTCGATCATCGAGGCCCGCGGCGCCGGCGCGAAGGACGGGGACGCGTGATGAGCGAGGCTCCGGTGCTCTCCGTCCGTGACCTGGAGGTCTCGTTCGCCACGAAGCGGGGTGTCGCCCGGGTCGTGCGCGGCGTGTCCTACGAGGTCGCGGCCGGGGAGACCCTGGCCATCGTGGGCGAGTCCGGTTCCGGCAAGTCGGTCTCCACCCTGGCGCTCACCAAGCTGATACCGATACCTCCCGGCCGGGTGACCGGGCAGGCCCTGCTCGGGGACGACGACCTGGTACCGCTGTCGGAGCGGCAGCTCCTGGAGTACCGGGGCACCCGCGTCGGCTACGTCTTCCAGGATCCGATGACCTCGCTCAACCCGGTCCACACGATCGGGCGGCAGCTCACCGAACACACGCGCTACCACCTCGGCCTCTCGGAGAGCCAGGCTCGGGAGCGCGCGGTGGAGCTGCTCGAGCAGGTGGGTATCCCGGCCGCCGAGTCGCGGCTGGACGACCACCCGCACCAGTTCTCGGGAGGCATGCGCCAGCGGGTGGTCATCGCCATCGGTCTGGCCTGCGATCCGGACGTCCTGATCGCCGACGAGGCCACCACCGCCCTCGACGTGACCACGCAGGCCCAGATCCTGGACCTGGTCCGGCGCCTGCAACGCGAGCGGGGGATGGCCGTGGTGTGGATCACCCACGACCTCGGAGTGGTCGCGGGCATCGCCGACCGGGTCCTGGTCATGTACGCCGGCGAGGTGGTGGAGCAGGCCGGGGTGGACACGCTGTTCGACCTGCCGCGACACCCGTACACGGTCGGTCTGCTGGAGTCGCTGCCCGTGCTCGGCGACCTCGAGCGACGGGACCTCACGGCGATCCCCGGGTTGCCTCCCCCGCCGACGCACCTGCCCGAGGGCTGCGCGTTCCACCCCCGGTGTGCCTTCCGTCACGACGAACGGTGCGCCACCGAGCGTCCGCCCCTGACCGAGGTCGCCCCGGGGCACTCGATCCGCAGCTTCTACGCCGTCCCGGAGGAGGCCGCGCGGGCGGCCTCGACCGCCGCGCGGCTCCCGGAGCCGGGCAGTGACCGGACCACCGACCCGGAGGGCCGGGACGACGCACGATCGGGCCGGACGTGAGCGAGGAGCCCCTGATCGCCGTCGACGACCTCGAGGTGCACTTCCCGGGTGGGCCACGGTCGATCCTGCGCCGCGGGTCGCCACCGCCACCGGTGCGTGCGGTCGACGGCGTCTCGTTCGAGATCCGGCGTGGTGAGACGCTGGGGCTCGTCGGTGAGTCCGGCTGCGGCAAGTCCACCACGGGGCTGGCGCTCCTGCGCCTGGTCGAGCCGACCGCCGGCAGCGTGACCTTCGACGGTCGGGACGTCCGGGCGCTGTCCCGGCGTGAGCTGCGGACCCTGCGGCGCCGGGTCGCCATGATCTTCCAGGACCCGTACGCGTCCCTCGACCCCCGCATGACCGTCGGGGACGCCATCACGGAAGCGATGGTCATCCACGACCTGCACGGGGACGGCAAGGGGCGGCGACGCCGGGCGGGCGAGCTGCTCGAACGCGTGGGCCTCCACCCCGACGTCGCCGAGCGCTACCCCCACGAGTTCTCCGGCGGGCAACGTCAGCGCGTGGGTATCGCCCGGGCCCTGGCCGTCGAACCGGACTTCATCGTCTGCGACGAACCGATCGCGGCCCTGGACGTCTCCATCCAGGCGTCCGTGATGAACCTGCTGGCCGAGCTGCAGGCCGACCTCGGCCTGACCTACCTGTTCATCGCCCACGATCTCGCCGCCGTCCAGCACGTCTCGGACCGGATCGCCGTGATGTACCTCGGTCGCATCGTCGAGCAGGCGGACCGTGAGCAGCTCTACCGCAGCCCCGGACACCCCTACACGCAGGCGCTGCTGTCCGCCATCCCCGTGCCGTCGCCGGCGCACGAGCGCGAGCGGCGGCGCACGTTGCTCGAGGGTGACGTGCCCTCGCCCATGGACCCGCCGTCGGGCTGCCGGTTCCGGACGCGCTGCCCGGAGGTCTTCGAAGCCTGCGGTCGGGTCGACCCCGCGTTGCAGGAGGTGGCCGAGCAGCATCACGTCGCGTGCCTGCTGCACGGCGAGGTCGGTACGGAGGTCCCCCGCTCCGAGCACCGCGACGCCGCGCGCACCTGAGCCGGTCAGCCGCCGAGCTCGGAGCGGCGACGGGTGCGCCGTTCCTCCTCCTGCGCCGCCAGCGCGAGCTCCGCCTCCTCGGGCGTGGGCGCGGACCCACCGAGGTGGGCGGGCAACCACCAGTCATCACCGGGGACCGGCCGTTGCGGGTACTCCAGCTGGTTGCGCTGGACCAGGGCGTCGATGCGCGTCATCAGCTCCTTGGTCCGTGCCATGCCCGTCCGGCCCGATGGGCGGAAGGGTTCCCCGTAGCGCACCAGCACCACGACGCCCCGCGAGGGCCGGGCGGGCCGACCCTTGGTCAACAGGCGTTGCGAGCCCCAGATCCCCACCGGGACGATCGGTGCCTGCGCGCTGTCGGCGAGGCGCACGGCGCCGCTCTTGCCGCGGCGTGGGACGAACGACGGGCTGATCGTGCCCTCCGGGTGGATCCCGACGATGTCGCCCGCCTCGAGCGCGGCCTGCGCCACCTCCGCGGCCTGCCGGGGGTCACCGTGCACGTCGACGGGGATCTGCCGGATGCTGTACAGCAGCCGGCCCGTGATCGGCTTCTCGAAGAAGTCCCGCCGCGCCAGGTACCGCACCTCGCGCCGCGGACGTGGTGGCGCGAGGGCAGCCAACGCGAAGTCCAGGTAGCCGACGTGGTTGATCGCGAGCACCGCCGGGCCCTCGGCCGGGATGTTCTCGTGGCCGATCGAGCGCAGGTCGATGCCGAACGCCGCGAAGCCGGCCTCGAACAGGCGACTCCCCACGCGGTACAGCGCGCCCACCGTCGCTCCTCGTCGTGCGGTCGAGTCAGACTAGCGGGACCACGCACGCCCGCCGGGGCCGGCTCCGGCTGCCCGCGAGCACCGCCTACGGTGCCGGGTCCACGACCGAGGAGCCCAGGTGTCACGTCCGTTCCAGGTGACCGGCAACCTGCCCGCGCTCGTGACCCCCGTCGACGCGGAGGGCCGCGTGCTCGGTGCCGAGGTCGACCGGTTGGTGCGCCGGGCGCTGGCCGACGGTGCGAGCGGGGTGCTGGTCGCCGGCAGCACCGGTGAGGGCACGCTGCTCGAGCCGACGCAGCGGGTCGAGCTCGTGCACGCGGCACGGACGGCCCTCGACGAGGCGCGGACGTCGCCGTCACCGCTGCTCGCGTGTGCCTCCGCGCCGACCATGGGTGGGCTGCTCGAGGACGTGCGCCGCCTCGGGGACGCGGGGGCCGACGCCGTGCTGGTGCTGGCCCCCAGCACGCAACCGCTCCGACCCGAGGAGCTCCTGACGGTCCACCGGGACGCGGCGGCGGCCTCCGCGGTCCCGACGCTCGCGTACCACATCCCGCAGCTGACCGGCTCCTCGCTCACGCCGGAGTCCGCCCGGGAGCTCGCCGCCCTCCCCAACGTCGTCGGCATGAAGGACTCCTCGCCCGACGCGGAACGCCGGGCCGCGTTCCGCGCGGCCACCCGGGGTGTCGAGGGCTTCTCGCTGCTCACCGGTCACGCGCCGAGCCTGCGTGCGGCGCTCGAGGCGGGGGTCGATGGCTCGATCCTCGCCATCGCCAACGTGCGTCAGCGCCAGGCGGTCGCTCTCCACCGTGCGGTCGCCGACGGTGACGCGGCCGCCGCCGAACGGTTGCAGGCGGGGCTGACCCGGACCATGACCGCCGTGCTCGAAGCCGGCGCGTCCGTGCCGGCGGTGCTGAAGGCGGCGTTGCAGCTCGACGGCGTGCTCGAGGAACGCTGGTGCCGCCCCCCGTTGGCCTCGATCCCGCCGGCGCGCCTCGACCGGGTCCGGACCGCGCTCCTGCACTGACCGAGGGCCCCGCGCTGGGAGCCGGTGCTGGTGGCCGCGCACCAGCGCCGGTCAGACGCGGTCGAGCAGCCGGCGCAGCTGCGCACCGATCTGCTCCACCTCGATCAGGAAGCCGTCGTGGCCGTGCGGCGAGACGATCGTGACCGCCTGGCCGTCCTG
The DNA here is from genome assembly GCA_007118045.1 of Nitriliruptoraceae bacterium. Taxonomy (GTDB): domain Bacteria; phylum Actinomycetota; class Nitriliruptoria; order Nitriliruptorales; family Nitriliruptoraceae; genus SKTG01. Next base: position 1,838 of record SKTG01000007.1, on the reverse strand, counting down.
CACGCCGAGGTGCGCGGCGAGGGCGTGCTGCTCCTCGAGCGGGTAGAGCCGGTCGCTGTCGACGCCCGCGACCACCACCTCGGCGTCGATGCTGCGCAGCGCGGCGGCGACACCTCCGCGGTCGCGGCCGACGTCGTGGCTGTTCATGGACCCGGTCAGCACCACGTAGCTGGCGGCGTCGAAGCGTTGCGCGAGCTTGCGGCCGTGGTGGTCGAGGTAGGACTCGACGGCGAAGCGCCCGTCGGGTTCGAACGGATCCTCGTCGTCCTGCGGACGCCGCCCGAACCGTAGGTCGAGCTCCTCGCGGCTGCGGTAGCTCCAGTGGGCGAGCCGGCGGGCGAGGGCGAGCCCGGCCGTGGGTCCCGGTGCCGTCGGATCGTCATGTGCCACGTCGAGGTAGTCACCGCCGAGGAAGAACGGGTCGGAGCGGATCGCGTGCAGCTGTACGGACTGCAGCGCGATCTGGTCGGCGGTCGCCGTCGCCGACACCGCGAGGGGGGCGATGCCGCGGACGCGTTCGGGTGCCATCAGGGCCCACTCCAGGACGCGCATGCCGCCCATCGAGCCGCCGACGATGGCGGCCCAGCTCTCGATGCCGAGCTGGTCGGCGAGCGCCACCTCGGCGGTCACCTGGTCGCGCACGCTCACGGCCGGGAACCGTGAGGCCCAGGGCCGACCGTCCGGGGCCAACGAGGACGGGCCCGTCGTGCCCTGGCAGCCGCCGAGCACGTTGGGTGCGACCACGAACCACTGGTCGGTGTCGAGGGGCCGCCCCGGCCCGACCAGCCCCTCCCACCAGCCCGCGGTCGGGTGCCCGGGGCCGGCCGGTCCGGTCACGTGGCTGTCACCCGTCAGGGCGTGCTCGACCAGGATCGCGTTGCGACCGTCCGCGGCGAGCTCGCCCCAGGTCTCGTAGGCCATGCGGACCTCGGGCAGCTTGTCGCCACGCTCGAGTGCGATCGCGCCCAGGTCGACGAACCGACGGCGACCGACCGGGTCGCCCTCGTGCCACGCGCCGGTCGCTGGCGGGTTCACGGCTCCTCGCTGCCTTTGGCGGCCCGGAAGCCGGCCTCGAGATCGGCGATGAGGTCGTCGATCCCCTCGAGCCCGACCGAGAGGCGCACCAGGCCCGGGGTCGCGCCGGCGGCGAGCTGCTGCTCCGGGGTGAGCTGCGAGTGGGTCGTCGACGCCGGGTGGATGATCAGGCTGCGGACGTCGCCGATGTTGGCGAGGTGGCTGAACAGCTCGACGGCGTCCACGAAGCGACGGCCGGCCTCGACGCCGCCGCGGAGCTCGAACGACAGGATCGCGCCCGGGCCCTTCGGCGCGTAGCGCTGCGACCGCTCGTGGTAGGGGCTGGAGGGCAGGCCCGCGTAGAACACCCGCTCGACCTCGTCGCGCTGCTCCAGCCACTCGGCGAGCGCCTGGGCGTTGGCGACGTGGCGCTCCATCCGCAGATCGAGGGTCTCGATGCCCTGCAGCAGGAGGAAGGCGCTGTGCGGCGCCAGGGCCGGGCCGAGGTCGCGCAGCAGCTGGACCCGCAGCTTGATCGCGTAGGCGGCGCCCTCGTTGCCCAGGGCCTCCCAGTAGTTGAGCCCGTTGTAGGACGGATCCGGCGTGGTGAGCCCGGGGAACCGGTCCGCGTGAGCGCCGAAGTCGAAGCGACCACCGTCGACGACCACGCCCGCGATCACGGTGCCGTGACCACCGAGGAACTTCGTGGCCGAGTGCACCACGATGTCCGCGCCGTGCTCGAGGGGACGGATCAGATACGGGGTCGCGATCGTGTTGTCGACGATCAGCGGCACGCCGTGGTCATGGGCCACCTCGGCGACCCC
>SKTG01000202.1 GCA_007118045.1 Nitriliruptoraceae bacterium | reverse complement strand
ATCGAGGACGGCGTGCTGAAGATCATGTCGAAGATGGGGATCTCCGTCCTCGACAGTTACCGCGGGGCCCAGATCTTCGAGGCACTCGGGTTGGGACGCGACGTCATCGACGTGTGCTTCACCGGCACGGTGTCGAAGCTCGGCGGCGTGACGCTCGACGATCTCGGCGGCGAGGTGCTCGACCAGCACGCACAGGCCTTCCCGCGGCCCGCCCCGTCCACGGACGGCGACGGAGACAGCGACGGCGGCGTCGTGGACCCGGACGCGACCGTGGAGCTGCCCGACCTGACCAGCCCCGGCATCATCAAGTGGCGCAAGGCCGGCGAGTTCCACGACATGAACAAGCCGGTGATCGACGCGCTGCACGACACGCTCGGTCTGGGGCGCAAGCCGAAGAGCGATCCGTTCCGCATCGACGGGGTCGGGGCGGAGGACGTCGACGGGCGGACCGCGGAGCTGCTGCGCACCGCCGCCGAGGAGGGACGCTACGACCTCTACGAGGCCTTCAGCCAGCAGGTACGTGACCGCCCCACGGCGTTCCCGCGCGACTTCCTGCAGCCCCTCGCGGTCGGCGATCCCATCGGGCTCGAGGAGGTGGAACCGACCTCGGCCATCACCCAACGGTTCTCCACCGGCGCCATGTCGCACGGCGCGCTGTCGGCGGAGGCGCACGAGACCCTGGCCGCGGCGATGAACCTGATCGGCGGTCGGGCCAACTCGGGGGAGGGCGGCGAGGACCCGCGCCGTTTCCGGACGCGAGGCCGTGCCCACGACCTGGACTGCCGGATCAAGCAGGTGGCGTCGGGTCGTTTCGGTGTGACCCCCGCCTACCTCGCCAACGCGCACATGCTGCAGATCAAGATGGCCCAGGGCTCCAAGCCCGGTGAGGGTGGCCAGATCCCCGGCCACAAGGTCACCGACGAGATCGCTCGGCTCCGCCACACCACACCGGGGGTGACGCTGATCAGCCCGCCCCCGCACCACGACATCTACTCCATCGAGGACCTCGCGCAGCTGATCTTCGACCTCAAGCAGGTCAACCCGGAGGCCGAGGTCGACGTCAAGCTGGTCGCGGAGGCCGGCATCGGCACCGTCGCCGCCGGGGTCACCAAGGCTCTGGCCGACTCCATCCACATCTCCGGCAACGACGGAGGGACGGGCGCCTCACCGCTGTCCTCGATCCAGCACGCCGGACTGCCGTGGGAGCTGGGCCTGGCCGAGGTGCAGCACAACCTGCGCCTGAACCGGCTCCGCAGCCGGGTCAGGCTGCGGGTCGACGGAGGCTTCAAGACGGGCCACGACGTGCTGCTGGCGGCGTTGCTCGGAGCCGACGAGTACGCGTTCGGCACGGCCGCGCTGTTCGCCGAGGGCTGCATCATGGCGCGCGCCTGCCACCGCGACACGTGTCCCGTCGGCATCGCCACCCAGCGCGAGGATCTGCGCAACAAGTTCGCAGGGACCCCGGAGATGGTCGCCGGGTACCTCACGATGGTCGCCGAGGAGGTGCGACGTGAGCTCGCCTCGCTCGGGGCCCGGTCCCTCGACGAGGTGATCGGCCGCGTCGACCTGCTGGAGCGTCGCCCGGGCCTGACCGGCAAGGCCGAGCGGATCGACGTCTCGCCGCTGCTGGTCGATCCGGGCGTCGGGGAGCGACGGTTCCTCGAGCGGGCAGCGATCCAGGATCCGCGCAGCGAGCTCGGCGACCGGGTGTTCAACGACGCGCTCGAGACGATCTTCCTCGGCGGGATCACGGAGTTCACCTACGCCATCACCAACTCCGACCGCACGATCGGGGCACGCATCGGGGGAGCGGTCGGCCTCGAGTTCGGCGAGCAGGATCCGCCGGGGCTCGCGCGGTTGCGCTTCACCGGCTCCGCCGGACAGTCGTTCGGGGCGTTCTCGAGCCGGGGACTGGAGCTGGTGCTCGAGGGCGAGGCCAACGACTACGTCGGCAAGGGTCTCGGGGGTGGCCGGATCGTGATCCGTCCGCCGGAGGACGACGCCGGCGACCCCGTGCTGGTCGGCAACACCGTCCTGTACGGCGCGACGGCCGGGGAGCTGTTCGTCGCCGGACGCACCGGTGAACGCTTCGCGGTGCGCAACTCCGGCGCAACGGCCGTCGTGGAGGGGACCGGCGACCACCCGTGCGAGTACATGACGGGCGGGACGGTCGTGGTGCTCGGTCCCGTCGGCCACAACCTCGGGGCCGGCATGAGCGGCGGGGAGTGCTTCGTCTACGACCCGCTCGGCGAGGTGTTGGCTCGCGTCAACCGCCAGCTGGTGGAGGCGCGGCGGCCCGACGGTGGCCAGCTCGCCAGGGTCGAGCAGCTGGTCCGGGAGCACGCCACGGTGACCGGCTCCGCTCGTGCTGCCGGCCTGCTCGACGACTGGTCCTCGACGGCGGAACGGTTCTGGCGGGTCGCGCCCAAGACGGAGATGGACCGGGTCGCCAGCGCCGAGGCGGCCGGCGCCACCGCCGACTGACGCCAGGGGACCCCGGGGTCGGTGCCGACACCGACCCCGGCGGTCCTCAGGCCCGCGGGGCGCGGGCCGCGGTCGGTT
>SKTG01000317.1 GCA_007118045.1 Nitriliruptoraceae bacterium | reverse complement strand
GCTCGCCGAAGGTGCGGCTCGCCGGTGCGGCCTCGCCACGACCGTGCGGGACCTCGAGCAGCGCGAGCCGGTCCGACAGCGCCGGCTCCTCGAGCGTCGACCAGAGGGGCGTCCGCGATCCCGACGCCGCTGCCCCCGATGCCCACGACCCCGATGTCCACGATCTCGATGTCGACGACCCCGATGTCGACGACCCCGATGTCGACGACCCCGATGCCCGAGACGCCGATGCCCGGGGCGCCGGCGCCGGCGACGCCGACGGACCCGGCACGGCTGCCCCGCTGGCGTCCACGACGTCGTCGGACGCCGAGCGGGAGATCGCTGCGACGGGCACCGTGGGAAGCCACCGGGCGAGCGTGTCCGCCACGTCGGTGTCCTCGACGACGAGGTGGCCCGCGCCGGGCGTGCGCTGGACCTGCGCACCGGGCAGGCGCGCCTCGAGGTCGTGCAGGTAGCGGTCGGAGAAGATCGGGTCCTCCGGTCCCCAGAGCAGCAGCGCGGGCACGTCCTCGAACGTGGCGAGGTCCGCGGCGACCCCGGCCAACGTCGCGGCGCTCGGATGGTCCGGGTCGAGCGGGATGTCGCGGACGAAGCCGCCGATGCCCCGGCGTCGCGCCGCCGTGCGGTAGGGGGCGTGGTACGCGAGTTCCACCGCCGGATCGAGCCGGGGCCGGGCGAGCGCCAGCGCGCCGCGCACGAACGTTGCCGACCGCACGGTGACCTGCTCGAGGACGCCCGGCGTCAGGGCCGCGCGGATCAGGGACGGTGCCGGTGCGTCCGCCGGCTGATGGACCGCGGTGTTGGCCAGCACGACCCCCGCGAGCTGCTCGCGGTGCGCGGCCGCCCAACCCAGCGAGACCGGTCCGCCCCAGTCGTGGGCGACGGTCACCACCGGGCCGGTCAGCTGCAGCTCGGCGGTGAGCCGTCCCAGGTCGTCGATCCGTCGCGCGAGGTCGCGGTGCGTTCCGGTGCGCTCCGAGAAGCCCATCTCGAGCTGGTCGACGGCCACCACGCGCCAACCGCCCGGGCGCGTCGCGAGCAGGTCACGCCAGAGGTACGACCAGGTCGGGTTGCCGTGGACGCACAGCAGGGTGCCCGCGGCGTCGGTGGCTGCGGCGGGGTCGTCGCCACAGCTGTCGAGGACGTGCCAGGTGCGGTCGAGCCCGTCGGCGTCGGTCGTGGTGACCAGGCGCGACCAGGAGCGCTCGAGACCGGGCAGGCCGGCGGGTGGGTTGGACGCGGGCGCGGTCGGCCCCGGCGTCACCACCGCAGCTCGAGAGCGGTGGTGTTGATGCCCGAACCGATCCCGGTCAAGAGGACCCGCTCGCCACGCGAGATCTCGTGCTGGTGCTGGGCCAGCGTCGTCGGGATGGCGGCGGGACCGAGGTTGCCGAGCTTCGGGAACGACAGCGGCGCCCGTTCCGGGTCGATGCCCAGCCGCTTCTGCATGGCCGTGGTGTGCACCGCCGAGACCTGGTGCATGACGTAGTGGTCCATGGCGCGCCAGTCCCACCCGTTGCGCTCGGCGGCCGTCCAGGTCTCCTCGGCGACCTCGAGGCCGGCCTCGAGCAGCGCCTGCGTGTCCGTCCACATGCGTTCGAAGTCGCCGTAGCACAGCAGGTGGTGCTGGCTGCCCGTACGGGCCTCGCTGCCGATGATGGGGTGGCCCTCCGGGTGCTCGTCGGTGCGCCCGAGGACCATCGCGGCCCCGCCGGAGCCCAGGGTGAGCGAGGCGAACTCGCCGAACAGCTGTCCCATGGTGGTCTCGGGCGCGGCGAGGCGGGCGACGGTGTTCTCCTGCAGCTCGCGGCTGCCCTCGGCGTCGACGATCAGCGCGTAGCGGATCTGGCCGGCGTCGATCATCTGGGCCGCCAGGTTCATGGCGTTGACGAAGCCGAGGCACGCGTTGGCGAGGTCGAAGTTCAGGCACGGGCTCGCGAGTGCGAGCTCGGCGTGCACGGCGACGGCGGCCGACGGTTCGAGGTGGTCGCGGGACACGGACGTGTCGATCAACAGGCCCACCTCGGAGCGGTCGATGCCAGCCGCCTGCAACGCCTGATCACCGGCCCGCGCCGCGATCGTGGAGAACGCCAGGTCGCTGGGCCACCAGCGGCGCTCGAGGATGCCCGCCACATCGGCGAGCAGCCCTGGCCGCACCCCGAGCCGCTCGAAGGTCTCGGCGAGCTGTTCGTCGAACCAAGACGACGGCACGACCTCCGGGGCGTCGACCGTCGCGACGGTGAGCACCGAGGTGTTGGTGTGGGTCAGGGTGGCGTTGCCGTGCATGCGCGAGCCTTGGGGACGGAGGGGCGAGAGGTTACGGCACCGTAGGCACGGGGGTGACGGCGGCGGTGGGACCGCACGGCCGGAGGTGTCACATCGGCCGGCCGGCCCACCGTCGGAACGCCTCGCGCTGCCGCCCGGTGGCGCCCTCGACGGGCACGAGCCGAGGCGCCGGGACGGGCTCGCCGAGCGTCACCGTCCGGTGCAGGAGACGGGGGCCGCGCGTGACGGCCACCTCGATGCGGTCGCCGGGGGCGTGGGCGCGCAACGTGACGTCGAG
>SKTG01000372.1 GCA_007118045.1 Nitriliruptoraceae bacterium | reverse complement strand
GACGAACCGCTCGACGAACCGTTGGAGGACGACCCGGAGCTGGATGACGGTGCCGGCTCGGGCTCGGGCTCGGCGGTGCCCACCAGCACGACGCGGGTGACCGGTGCGGACTCCTCGGTCTCGTCGACGAGCTCGCGGTCGGTCTCCTCACCGTCGGTCAGGGTGACCTCGTAGGTCTCGATCAGCAGGCCGTCATCACCGGCCGCCTCGACCCGGGTCTCGCCACGCTCGAGGTCGTCGGTCTCGCGACGCTGCTCGTCGTGCTCGAGCACGACCTCCTCGGTCTGCTCCTCGATCTCGACCCGCTGCACCGTCACGGTCGGGGTCTCGAGCAGGGCGAGCTCCGGTTCGGGGTCCACGATGTCGTCCTCGCCGACCTCGATCTCGGCCTCGTCGAGGGCCTCGCCGACGGTCTCGGCGTGGGTGGTGAGCTCGCGCTCCTCGTCGTCCACGACGACGACGACCTCGCTCGGCTGCTCGACGGAGATGGTGTCGCCGTCGCTGACGGGCTCGTCGATCGCGGGCTCGACCTCGACGTCGTCGTCCTCGACGACCTCGTCGAGTCCAGCCGCGTCGAGGACCTCCTCGACCGTCTCGGCGGGGGCGCTCACGCGCCGGTCGACGTCGTCGGACACCTCGATGTCGACGGTGACCGCACGGGTCACCTCGACCTCGAGATCGGACTCGACCGGCGTCTCGGGAGCCGGCTCGACCGCGTCGTCGCGGCCGAGGTCGACGTCGGCCTCGTCCAGAGCTTCACCGACGGTGTCGGCGTTGGTGCGCAGGTCGATGACCTCGTCGTCGGCGACCACCGTGAGCGGGGTGCCGACGGCAGTGGCGGCCAAGGCGGCGCTGGCGAGCGCGGCGACCCCGAGCGTGACGGAGATGCGGCGGGTGATGACACGGGAGCGGGAATGGGATCTCACGATGGAGTTCGTCCTTCAGGTCGGTCGACCCGGGAGAGGGCCGAGCGGATCTAGGGCGTGGGGTGCTCGGCTCGTCGCCGGACGCACTCGGGCGCCCGACCGGGTGGTCGACGCCCGACGTCCCCGCAGTCAGCGGGGGTCGAGGACCCCGCCGACCGGCAGGGCGAAGGCGCGCTCGGCGTTGGCCGCGACGACCGATCGGAGCTCGGACGACGCGCGGCCCTGGACCTCGGCGAGCGCGTGGAGGGTGAGCGGAACGAACGATGGGTCGTTCGGCTCACCCCGGTGGGGGTGGGGGGTGAGGAAGGGACTGTCGGTCTCGGTCAGGAGCAGCTCCGGTGGGACCACCGCTGCGGCTTCGCGCAGGGAGGTCGCGTTCTGGAAGGTGACGTTGCCTGCGAACGAGACGAAGTAGCCCGCCTCGACGCACTGGCGCGTCACCTCCAGATCGCCGGAGAAGCAGTGCATGATCACGCGGTCGGGAGCGCCCTGATCGTCGAGGACCTTGAGGGTCTCCTGCCAGGCCTCGCGGCAGTGGATCACCAGGGCGCGGTCCTGCCGCTTGGCGATCTCGATGTGGGCGCGGAACGAGGGCTCCTGCTGCTGCGGGGTGGTGTGGTCGCGGTAGAAGTCGAGGCCGGTCTCGCCGACCGCCACGCACACGGGGTCACCGGCCAACTGCTCGATCACCTCGAGTACTCGCGGGGTCGCCTCGATGGCGTCGTTCGGGTGGATGCCGACCGCGGCCCGCACGTCGTCGAACCGGTTCGCGGTCGCGATCGCGCGCGTCGACGAGGCCATGTCGGTCCCGACGGTGACCATCAGCCCCACACCGGCCGCGCGGGCCCGCTCGACCTGTTCGGTCGGCGAGAGGCCCTCGTGGTGGTCGAGGTGGCAGTGCGTGTCGACGTACACGGACGGCCCTTGGTCGCGGGGTCTGGGTCTTGGCGTGGGGCCGTGACCCCGATGAACGCGCGGTCTGTCTCGGTCCACCGACGCGCCTGGCTACAGCACGACCTGCGGTCGCTGCGCCCATGGCTACACACCCATGGCTGCACAGTGGGACCGGAAGACGGGTGCCCCCGGACCGCCCCGGCGTGCAAGTGCCCGCCGACGGGGGCGGGCCGGTTCGGACCTTACCAACGGGTGGGGGGCCGCTACGGGGGGGTCACTCCGGTCGGTCGGCCACCGCCTTCTCCTTCCCGTCCGCTGCCCGCATGGGTACGCGCGGACGGCTCGGGGGCTCGACGAGCGCTACGGTCGCAGGTCTCCGGAGTTCCGCGAGCCCACGCGAGCGGCTAGGAGGTCACCGTGGCGACCACGACGACGAGCCGGCCAGAGCCCTCCGCAAGGGGGCATGCGGGAGGTGGGCCCCCGGGAGATGGGCCCCCGGGAGATGGGCCCACGGTAGATGGGCCCACGGTAGATGGGCCCACGGTAGATGGGACCTCGCGAGGTGGAACCGCTGGCCCACTACCACCCTCGCCGGATCCTTCCCCTGGGCCGGTGCCCCAGCCCGAGCCGGCCCCGCCCGCGCCGAGCCCCTCACCGGATCCGCTCCCCCCGGATCCGCATCCCCCGGCGCCATCGCCCGATCCCGTGCCGCCCTCCCCGGAGCCGGAGCCAGAGCCGGAACCCGTGCCGATGCGTACCCGGTGACGCCCGCGGCTCACCCACCGCCGGCGTCGAGGACCGCCTGGTAGACCTCGCGCTTGGGAAGGTCGGCAGCGGCGGCGACCTGGGCGATCGCCGCCTTCTTCGTGCTACCGGTGGCGATGAGTCCACGCACCCGGTCGACGAGTTCCTGCGCGGTCGGCGTCGCGGCGGCCATGTCGAGGCGACGGCCGCTCAGCACGAGCGTGAGCTCCCCCCGGACGCCCGCGTCCACCGAGGCGGCCAGCTCCGCGAGCGAGCCGCGCATCACGTCCTCGTGCAACTTGGTGAGTTCGCGGCACAGCGCCGCGGGTCGGTCGGCGCCGCATGCCTCCGCGAGGTCACCCAGATCCGTGGCGGCGCGATGGGGGGCGACGTAGAGCACCATGGTGCGCGTCTCGTCCCCGAGTTCGATCAGGCGGCGATGTCGCGCCGCTCCCTTGCGCGGTAGGAAGCCGTCGAAGGCAACGCGATCGGTGGGCAGGCCCGACACCACCAGGGCGGCCATGGCGGCGGACGGACCGGGGATCGGCTCGATGCGCACGCCCGCGTCCGCGCACGCCCGCAGCAGGCGGTAGCCGGGGTCCGAGACCGCAGGCGTGCCCGCGTCCGAGACCAGCGCGATTCGGGCCCCCTCACGCAGGCGGTCGAGCACCTCGCCGACCTGCTCGCGCTCGTTGTGCTCGTGCAGCGCCCGCTGGCCCACCTGGCTACCGACGTGCGCCAGGAGCCGTCCGGTCCGCCGCGTGTCCTCGGCGAGCACCAGGTCCACCTCTCGCAGCGTCCTGGCGGCGCGCGGCGAGAGATCCTCGAGGTTGCCGATGGGCGTGGCGACGACGACCAGCGTGCCGGTCACCTCCGCTCCTCCGCTCGCCTCGGCCCGTCCCGCGACCCCGAACGCAGCCTACGGCGTCGCGACCACGACCCAGCCCGGGCCCGAACGCCGCGATCCCGCCGTCACCGGCGGGATCGCGTGTGGGTGGAGGTGATCGGATTTGAACCGACGGCCCCCTCGTTGCGAACGAGGTGCTCTGCCGAACTGAGCTACACCCCCGGATGCACGCGCGCCGCTTCACCGCGGACCACGACGTGCGGGGCTCGAGAGCGTGGCCGTCGAGCGCGTGCCGGGCACGACCACGCAGAGCAGGCGCGCAGGGTAGCCACGGGGGCGACGGGTCGCCAACGCCGGCTCGTGGCGACGGCCGAGCCGGTACCGAGGAGCCTGACGGCACGTCAGCGGCCGGTATCGCTCCGAGCCTCGGTGGCGCGGTCGAGAGCGTGACGATGCGCCTCGAGGGCATCGCGCAGCGCACGCTGTCCGACGGCCGTCGTGAGATCGCCGCGGGTGCGTTCGGTGATGGCCCGGGCGCCGTCGGTCGCTCGGCGCAGACCCCGGGTCAGGGCGTCGGGCACGTCGATCGTGACGAGCACCGCGAGGATCTCCTGCATGCGGTCCAGGAGGCGTTCTGCCGTGGAGAGCTCGCCGGCTCGCATACGGTCCAGGCAGGCCCGTCTCAGCTCGCCGACGGTCTCGGCGAGGCCGTGGAGCCAGGCGACGTCGTCGACCCCGACCTCCTCGGGCCCCGGCAGCACGATCTCGAGGACCGCGGCGCGGGTGAGCACGGCCTCCGCGACCTCCTTGGCGGCATCGGTCACGAAGCCTGCGTGGCGCACCGTCGGGTGCGGCTCACAGGCGTCGACCGCGGTCGCCAGATGGCCGCGGGCCTGCTCGACGAGATCCTCGGCTCGCTCGAGCTCGTCGCGATGGACGGCCCGGATCGCGCTCGCCGCGGCGCGGGTGGCATCCCGGGAGGCGGCCAACCCGATCTCTCGGGCGTCGTGCCGCGCCTCGAAGCGCGCCCGGACCGGCTCGCTCGCGGCGAGCAGTTCGCCGTCCGGGGACACGCTCAGGCGTCCCAGCGCCGTAGCCGGACCGACGGCGATCCGCTCCACCCCTCGTCCTCGCCGACCGCGATCTCGGTCGGGCCTTCGCGGACCGACGGCTCGCCACCCGTGAGATCGAGCTCGCGCACCACCGCGCGGGCCTGGTCACGCTGCAGCTTCAGGCGGCGCAGGACCCCGGCGTACCCGACCGCGAGCGCCAGGACGACGACGAAGGCCCACCAGGCCCACCCACCGAGCACGAGCGCGAGCACCAGGCTGGCCACGACGGCGCCGAGCGAACACTGGAACCACAGCAGCCGCCTCGCGACGACCGGGTCGTGGTCACGGTGGCCGGCGAGGGCGTGTACGGCGCCGGGTTCCCCCTCCACGGTCCGCTCCGGTTCGCTCGGCACGACGATGCGTCGCACCTGGGGACCGGTCGATCCGCTGCGAAGGACATCCATGGCGCGCTCGAACCCTCCAACCGTGACGTGCGGGGACGTGTTGCGGGAACGGAGGGTTCCAGGCACCAGGAAGGCCGCCCAGACGAGCACGAGCAGCAGCAGCGCCTCGTTCACCGTTCCACCCCGGTGTGCCTCCCGGCTCACGGCCCCCTCGGCGAGGCGACCGGCGCCGGACGGTAACACCGGGCCAGGGCCCATCGAAGCACCCCGGACCGGGCGGACGCTAGCCCGCACCGGGAGCCCGCCCCGGGGTCGTGCGGGCCGCGACCACCCGTTCCGTCGTGGGGCGACGACCGCTCGGGCGACCCTTCAGCAACACCCACTCGGCCACGATCCGTGACCGCGGTCGGCGGTCCCTCGACCGCTCACCGATCGAAGTCACCGGAGCGGCCACCGCTCTTGTGCCGCAGCCGCAGGTCGGTGATCACCACGTCCCGCTGGACGGCCTTGAGCAGGTCGTAGAGCGTGAGGGCCGCCACCCCCGCCGCGGTCAGCGCCTCCATCTCGACGCCGGTGCGGTCCGTCGCCGTCGCGCTCGCCGTGACCGTGGCACGCCCCTCGTCCGGCTCCACCTCGACGTCGACCTCGACCGCCGAGAGCGCCACCTGGTGGCACAACGGCAGCAGTTCCGGTGTCCGTTTCGCGGCCTGGATCCCAGCGATGCGGGCCACCGGGAGCGCATCTCCCTTCGGCAGCTCACCGTCGAGCAGACGTCGAGCCGTGTCCGGTGCCATCTCGACGCGACACGATGCCACCGCGCGTCGCTCGGTCACCGCCTTGTCGCTCACGTCCACCATCCGGGCCCGACCTCGCTCGTCGAGGTGGGTCAGGTCCCGTTCGCTACCGCCCATGTCCGATCCTCACTCTCGTCGGCCTGCAGCTGCCTCGGCCAGCGTCCGCGTCCGGTCCGGCCAGCGTCCGTGTCCGCGTCCGCCCAGCGTCCAGGTCCGGTCCGGCCGGCGAGCCGCGGGTCAGTCGGCCAGCAGCTGCACCTGCACCTGCTCCCCGACCCCCAGCTCCGTGCGGTCCTCGGGGACGACCGCCAGGCCGTCGGCGCGGGCGATCGAGCTGATCACGTGCGAGCCCTGGTGACCGGTCGGCTCGGCGAGCCAGCCGTCGTCGTCGTGGCTGAGCTGGACGCGCACGTACCCGCGCTTGGCCGGGGGCGCGGTCAACGGCTCGGCCGCCCGCGCCAGCACGGTCGGCCGCTGCACGTCGCGGCGTCCCTGCAGATGTCTGATGGCCGGACGCACGAACACCTCGAACGAGACGAACGCCGACACCGGGTTGCCGGGCAGACCGATGACCGGGGTGTCGGCGACGCGGCCCCGGATCTGCGGCATACCCGGCTTCATGGCGACCTTCGCGGTCGTGACCTCGCCCAAGGCGTCGATGACGTCCGGGATCAGATCGCGCGCGCCGGCGCTCGCGCCACCGGTGCACACGAACAGGTCGGCGTGACCGAGGTTGGTGTCGAACGCGTACAGCAACGCGCGCCTTTCGTCGCGCACGATGCCGGCGCTGAACGGCAGGGCGCCGGCGGCCCGGACCATCGCTCCCAGCATCGGGCCGTTGGCGTCACGGATCTGGCCGGGCCCGGGTCGGTCGCCGGCGGGGACCAGCTCGTCCCCGGTGGAGATGATCACCACCCGGGGCGTGGTGATACAGGTCACCCGGGTCACCCCGGCGACGGCGAGCAGGCCGACGTCGGCGGGCCCGAGGCGACGACCGGCCGCCACCAGCGGCTGGCCCGGCGCCAGGTCCTCACCGGGCGCTCGGACGTGCGTTCCCGGCGCCACGGCGCGGTGGACCGAGACGTGGTCGCCGCCGCCGGAGGTGGTCTCGACGGGGACGACGGCGTCGGCGCCAGGCGGGATGGGGGCGCCGGTCATGATGCTCACGCACCGCCCCGACGTGACCTTCGGCGGCTGCGACGCGCCGGCCATCACCTCGCCGACCACCGTCAGGGTGACGGGTTCCTCGACGGTGGCCTCGACCACGTCAGCGGCGACGACGGCGTAGCCGTCCATGGCGGAGTTGGCGAAGGAGGGGACCTCGACCTCGCTGACGATGTCCTCGGCCAGGACCAGGCCGAGGGCGTCGGCCAGGCGCAGCTCGATCGGATCGGGCGGTGGCAGCAGCGCCCGGATCCCGGCGAGGTGGTCGTCGACGGAGGTGAGCTCCGCCTCGGGGGTCACCTCGGCGCGACCGTGGCCGACGAAACGGGTCACGACCGGCCCTGCGCCTCGTCGTGCTCGGCCAGGAAGGAGCGCAGCCACTCCAGCAACGGCGGCCCCAGGTCGTCGCGTCGGGTGGCGAGCTCGATGTTGGCCTGCAGGTAGCCCAGCTTGTCACCGGTGTCGTAGCGCGGGACGTCGAGCTTGAGCCCGATGATCGGCTCCTCGGCGGCCATCCGCTCGAGCGCGTCCGTGACCTGGATCTCCCCACCGCGGCCGGGTGGGGTCTCCTCGAGGATGGCGAAGATGGAACCGGGGAGCACGTACCGCCCGACCATGATCAGGGTCGAGGGTGCCTCCTCTCGCGGGGGCTTCTCGACCATCCTGGTGACTCGGAACTCGCCCTCACGGTCCGTGGCCTCCACCTCGGCGACACCGTAGAGGTGCACCTGGTCCTCCGGGACCTCCATCAACGCGATCACGGGCCGGCCCGTGCGCTCGTGCGCCTCGATCATCCTGGCGAGGAAGTCGGACCCGGGCTCGAGCATGTCGTCGCCGAGGAGCACGGCGAAGCTCTCGTCGTCGCCGACGTGGGCCCTGGCCATCCCGATCGCGTGCCCGAGGCCGAGCGCCTCGCCCTGTCGGACGCTGTGCACGTTCGCCAGCTCGGCCGACGAGCGCACGAGCTCGAGCTCGTCGCCCTTGCCCTTGGCTTCGAGCGCGGCCTCGAGGTCGAGACGACGGTCGAAGTGATCCTCCATCGAGGACTTGCCAGCCGCGGTCACGAACAGCACGTCGTCGAGACCCGCGTGCGCGCATTCCGCGACGATGTACTCGATCGCCGGGGTGTCCACCACGGGCAGCAGTTCCTTCGGCACCGACTTGGTGACGGGCAGGAACCGGGTCCCGAGCCCGGCGGCGGGCAGGACGGCTTTCCGGACCACGTGCGCTCCTCGTCGTCGGCTCGCCACGAGCCTAGCGATGGTCCCGGACCACTCCTCCGGCCGCGGCGGCGGGCCCTACGCTCGGTGGGCCGGAGGACACCCGACCACCGCGGCCGTCACGGGCACCCGGAGCGAGCACGTGGGAGACGATCACAAGGCGTCGCTGCGTGCCGCGGCCCTCGCGGCGCGGCGGGACCTCGACGTCGCCGAGCGGGCCGACGCCACGCGGCGGGCGGTGGCGGCCCTGCTCGCGCTACCCGAGGTAGCGGTCGCCGAGACGATCGCGCTGTTCGCGGCCAGCCGCGACGAGCTCACCGTCGACGAGGCGATCGAGCGGCTCCGGGCGCGTGGGTGCACCACGTTGCTACCTCGGGTCGAGGGTGAGGGTCTGGTGCTGGTCGCGACCGCCGACCTGGCCGAGCTCGCACCGGGGTACCGGGGCATCCGCGAACCGGCGGGGCCGGGCCGTGATCCACGCGTGGCCGACGTCGCGGTGCTGCCGGGGGTCGCCTTCGACCGGGCCGGGGGTCGTCTCGGGCACGGGGGCGGCCACTACGACCGGCTGGCGGCGCGCCTGCGGCCCGACTGCCTGCGGGTCGGGATCGCGTTCGAGCAGCAGGTGCTCGACGAGGTGCCCCGCGAACCGCACGACGAGCCGGTGGACGTGCTGGTCACCGGCCGGACGACGCGGCGGACCGGCGCGCGCGCGAGGTGAGCCGCACGTTGCGCCGATGCGCCCGGTCCGGCATCATTGGCACTCGGTCGGGGTGAGTGCCAGCGACCGCTCACGCCAGTCGACGCCCCGCGTCGTTGCCCAGCCTCGCGTCGTTGCCCAGCATCGCGTCGTTGCCAGGAGTCCGCCCATGCCCACCTACGAGTACGCCTGCCGGGAGTGCGGCGAGCACCTCGAGGTCGTGCAGTCCTTCCGTGACGACCCGCTGACCGAGTGCCCCGCCTGCACCGGCCAGCTGCGCAAGGTCTTCAGCGCGGCGGGCATCATCTTCAAGGGCTCCGGCTGGCACGTGAAGGACTACGCGGCAGCGTCCAAGGGTGGCGGCGACCCCGAGAGCGGCGGCGACGGTCGCGGCGAGAGCGCCGAGTCGACGGCGGCCAAGACCGATGGCGGTTCGTCCGACGGCTCCGGCGGCAAGAGCAGCTCCGGTGGCGAGACGTCGACGTCGTCCTCCGAGGGCGCGACGACGTCCTCCGACAGCGGGAAGACGTCCTCCGAGGGCGCGAAGACGTCCTCGACGCAGCAGCGCAAGAGCGCCTGACGCCGTTCGGCGGGGCTTGCACGCCCTCCGCCACCGCGTCGAGGGGCGCTCGTCCACACCCTGTGACGGGTCCGCCCACGCGCCGGCTGCTCGGCGTGGTCCGATGCGGTCATGCCACCCCGTTCCGAGCCCACCCGCGCGACCCGACGCCTACCGGCGCTCGACGGGAGCCCGCCGGCGCTCCCGGTCGTGCTCGACCGCTGGTCGGAGCGGTGGTGGGCGGCGCGACCCCGGGTCCGTCTCGCGTCGGTGGTCACGGTCGTCGCGCTCGTGCTGCTCGCCGGCATCGCGCACGCGGCCAGCTCCCCCCACGGGCCACCCGTGGAGGTGCTGGTGGCCTCGGAGACGCTGCGGCCGGGTGACCGGCTGGCCGACGCCGGCCTCCGGCGCGTGAGCTGGCCGCGTGAGCTCGTGCCCGAGGACGCCGTGACCGAACGGGAGGGGACCGTCGCGGCGCTGACCCCGTCCGGCGCGGTGATCACGCAGGCCCACCTCGGCGCCGGGGGACTCGCCAGCGGCGTGCCCGAGGGCCGGGTCGCCGTCACGGTGCCCCTCGAGCTGCTGCCGGACCTCGCGGCCGGTCACCGCGTCGACGTCATCGGCGCCGGCCACGACGGGGAGGTCCACCGCCTCGCTGCCGGCGCCACGGT
>SKTG01000017.1 GCA_007118045.1 Nitriliruptoraceae bacterium | reverse complement strand
GTGGGCACCCACCTGGCGATCGACCTCGGCACCAGCTCCGTGAAGGCCCTCGTCACGGACGAACGAGGTGACCCCCTCGGGACCGCCCGGCGGGCGTACCGAGTATCGGCGCCCCACCCGGGCTGGGCGGAGGGCGATCCCGAGGCGTGGTGGCAGGCGGTCGTCGAGGCGGTACGCGAGGCGGTGACCGGCGCCGAGGTGGCACCGACCGGGATCGGCCTCTCGGGACAGATGCACGGCGTGGTCCTCGTCGACGGCGACGGGCGGCCGGTGAGGGACGCGATCCTGTGGCCCGACGGTCGTGCCGACACCGTGCTCGACGACCTCCGCGAGCTCCCCGAAGAGCGTCTCCACGCGCTTGCCAACCCGGTCGTCGCCGGTATGGCCGGCCCGATGCTGCGCTGGCTGGCACTACACGAGCCACACGTGCTCCGCGAAGCCAGGTGGGCGTTTCAGGCCAAGGACTGGCTCCGGCTGCGTCTGACCGGCGTCGCGAACAGCGAGCCGAGCGACGCGTCCGCGACGCTGCTCTTCGACGTCGTCGAGGGCCGCTGGGCGACCGACGTCGCCGAGGCCCTAGAGATCGACGCCGGCCTGCTCGCACCCTTGATCGGCTCGCAGGAGGTCGCCGGGGGGCTGACCCGCGGAAGCGCGCAGGAACTGGGACTCACGGTGGGCACGCCGGTCGTCGCCGGCGCCGCGGACGTGGCAGCGTCATCGCTCGGCACCGGTCTGTTGCAACCCGGCACGGCGCAGCTGACCGTGGGAACGGGGGGGCAACTCGTCACGCCGCTCTCGAGGCCTCACCCACGGCCGGAGGCGGGGCGACACGTCTACCGCTCGGCGCTCCCGGATGGCTGGTTCGCGATGGCCGCGATCCTCAACGCCGGCCTCGCCCTCGGGTGGGTGAGGGACCTGTTCGACGTCCCATGGCCCGATGTCTACGACACGCTCACCACGTCGATCGTCACCGACGACCCCCTGTTCGTCCCGCACCTCGTGGGCGAACGCACGCCCTACGTCGATGCGGGGCTGCGCGGCTCGTTCAGCGGCCTTGGCCTCAACCACGACCGCGACACGGTGCTGCGGGCGGCTCTGGAAGGGGTCGCCTTCGCGTTGCGCGACGCGTTCGATGCGCTGCCCGAGCTGGACGCGACCGTCCGGCTCCGGCTCGTCGGAGGTGGCAGCAGTCACCCGGCCTGGCGGCAGCTCCTGGCCGACGTGCTGGGACGCGGGCTCGACGCCGTCGATGCCGCCGATGCCTCCGCTCGCGGAGCCGCGCTGCTCTCCGCGCTGGGTGCCGGCGACGTCTCGGACGCCGAACTCGGAACGGACCTCGCGCCAGCCGTCACCGATCGGGTGGATCCGGACGAGGAACGCCACGCGTTCCACAGCGCGCGGCTGGAGCGCTACCGCGACGCCGTCCAGAGCCTGCGTCGCGGCGTCCGCTGACGCCGGGATGACCACCGCCTACCTGGCCGCAGAGGGTTTCGAGCAGCAACTCGACGAGGAGCTCGCCCGAGCCGGCGTCGCGGTGGGGCTGCGCCACGGCCGGTTGCGGGTCAGCGAGAGCCGGCCCGTGCATGCGGCCTGGGCGGCGAACACCTGGTGGGATGCGGAGCGCATCACGGTGAGCTCGATCGGCCACGCCGCGAAGGAACTGCGTCGGCGCCAGCGCAACTGGGTGTCGTACGCCCCCGAACACCGCGGGCGGGCGCAACTGATCGCCGACAAGCTCCCCCACGTGGCGGCACGGCCCCTCGAGCTGGGCGAGGTCGCACCCGACGCGCCGCTCGGTTCCTGGACGCTGGTCGAGCGTGACCTCGTGCTCGCCGCGGCCAACTGCTCGAACCCCTTCCCCAACGGGGTGCCGGGGTTCGTCGAGGACCGCGACGGGCCTCCGAGCCGGGCGTACCTGAAGCTGTGGGAGACCTTCGCGCGGCTGCGTCGCCAACCAGGACCCGGTGAGCGTTGCCTCGACCTGGGCGCAGCACCCGGCGGTTGGACGTGGCTTCTCGCCCGCACGGGCGCCGAGGTGCTCGCCGTCGATCGGGCACCGCTGGCCCCGGAGCTCGAGCGGCTCACGAACGTGAGCTGGTGGCAGCGCTCCGCGTTCGCCCTCGACCCGGCCGACATCGGCCCGGTCGACTGGTTGTGCAGCGACATCATCGCCTACCCGGACCGGTTGCTCGACCTCGTGACCCGGTGGTTGGACTCGGGGCAGGTCCGCAACCTCGTCTGCACCGTCAAGTTCCGGGGCGAGACCGATCACGACGCGGCCGCGCGGTTCGCCGCTCTCCCCGGTGCGCAGCTGTTCCACCTGTCCCAGAACAAGCACGAACTGACCTGTAGCGTCCTCGACGCCATCTGACTCGGAGAGCGACGAGGAGCTCACGCCCCCGGGGGTCCGGCCCGGCACCGTGAGCTACCCGAGGCCTCCGCGGTCGCGTTCCTCGTGGTCGCCCGCTCGTCGCAGCGGTCTCACGGCTCCGCGCGCGCCGCCCTTGTCGGGTCCGTGTGATGGTGACACGATGCGATGACGTCTCGTCCGGCTCCATCGCCGCTCTTCCCGGCGGGTTGTCGGTCGTCAGCGGAGACATTTCGGGGCTTGTCCGAGGATGTGGCGTGTCACGCCACAGGATGGAGACCGCATCATGCGATCGCGCAGAGGCGTCGCCGTGCTCACGGTTGCGCTCGTGGGCCAGTCACTCATCGCAACACCCTCGTTCGCTCAGGATGGTCCACGCGTGGAGACCATCGCGACGGGTCTCGACAACCCACGGGGTATCGACGTCGCCGACGACGGGACCGTGTACGTCGCGGAGGCAGGGCCGGGTGGCGACGATCACTGCGTCACCATCGAGCACGACGGTGAGTCGGACGAAGTGTGTATGGGAGCGACGGCGACCGTCAGCGCCGTTCCCGCGGGCGGTGCCGTGGCGCCGGTCGTCACCGGCCTCCCCTCGTTGATGCTCGGCGAGGGTGAGTTCCTCGGAGCTGCGGACGTGGCGGTGGCGGATGACGGGTCGCTGTTCGTGGCGGTCGGACTCGGCGGGGACAGCGATCTGCGCGACAGCATCGCCGAGGACTGGTCGCCCGCCGACATGCTCGGAACGGTCCAGCACTTCGAGGGCGGCGCCCTGAGCGAGGTCGCGGACCTCGCCCAGTGGGTAGCCGAGGAGGACCCCCATGCCGGGCAGCCCAGCACCCAGGGGCCGCAGGGTCAGCCGAGCAACGACAGCAATCCGAACGGGCTGTTGACGACCTCCGACGGTGACCTGCTCGCGGTGGACGCGGGCGGGAACTCGGTGGTCGAGATCGAACCGGCCACGGGTGAGATCGCGCTTCGCGCGCATCTGGAGGACCGCACGGCCGCCGCACCGCCGTTCCTGGGGTTGCCGCCGGGCACACAGATCCCGATGCAGCCGGTACCGACCAACCTGGCCGAGGACCCGGACGGTGACGTCGTGGTCGGTGACCTGACGGGGTTCCCGTTCCCCGTGGGTGGAGCGAACGTGTGGCTCGTCGACGGGTCCGATGGTCCCGAGCTCGTCGAGGAGGGGTTCACCAACATCATGGACGTCGTCTACCTCGACGGCGAGCTGTACGTGCTCGAGTTGGCACGCAACGGCCTGCTGAGCGGCGACTTCGAGGGCGCACTCGTCCGGGTCCGTGCGGATGGAACCCGTACGTCACTGCTCCGGGACCTGCTGGTGGCCCCGGGTGGCGTCGCGGCCGGACCCGACGGGATGCTCTACATCACCAACGACAGCATCGGCGAACCGGGGAGCGGCTCGGTGATCCGCTTCGACCCGTCGCTGGCCGCAGACCAGGCGATCCGATCGGCCTGTCCGCCGCTCGAGGTGCCCGGCACCTCGTTGAGCGACATCGCGGGCACCACGCACGAGGAGGCCATCACCTGTACGGCGTGGCACGGCCTGTTCCGCGGCTTCGCCGACGGGACGTTCCGGCCAGGTGCGGAGATCAGTCGCGGACAGGTGGCGACCACGGTGGCCCGTCTCGTCCGCGCCACGGGGGCGGACCTGCCGGACGGTTCGGGTGGTCGGTTCACCGACGTGGACGGCACGACGCACGCGATGGCGATCAACGCTCTGGAGGAGGCCGGCATCGTGTCCGGCTTCTCCGACGGGACCTTCCGGCCGCGCGACATGATCTCGCGTGCGCAGGTGGTCAGCATCCTCGTCGCTGCCTACGAGTACACGACCGACAGCACGCTCCCGGCCGGAGGCGATGCCTTCGACGACATCGGTGGGGTCCACGCGGCCAACATCGAGGCCGCCGCGGCGAGGGGCTGGGTTCGCGGCACCGCCCCTCGGACGTTCTCACCCCGGGCTGACATCAGCCGTGGCCAGATGGCGTCCACGCTCGCCCGGGTCGCCGCTGACCTGGTCGACGGCGAGTTCCTGACGCTGCCGGAGTAGGCCGCACATCAACGCCGAGGTGCCCGGGGGGCGAACGGCCCCGGGCACCTCGGCGTCGCCGGTCAGAAGCTGGACTTCGGAACGCCCATACCGGGGTCGATCTGCTGGGGACCCTTCGCTGATGGCTTGACGTCGAAGTCGAAGATCGCTGTCGGGATGTAGACGGTCGAGCAGGAGTTGGGGATGTCGACGACACCGGACAACCGCCCTTCGATGGGGGCGGCACCGAGGATCATGTACGCCTGCTCGGGCGAGTACCCGAACTTCGACAGGTAGTCGATGGCGTGCAGGCATGCTCGCTGGTACGACAGGTGCGAGTCCAGGTAGTGCTGCTTGTCGTCCAGCGTGACCGACGTGCCCGAGAAAGCGATCCACTCGCTGTACTGCGGATCCACGTTGCCGGGCATGAACATCGCGTTCTCCCCGATCCCGTAGGTCTCCATGCCCCCCTTGATCAGGTCGACGTGCAGGTCGAGGTAGCCACCCATCTCGATGGCCCCGCAGAAGGTGATCTCACCGTCACCCTGCGAGAAGTGGAGGTCACCCATGGACAGGTTCGCTCCGGGCACGAACACCGGGTAGAAGACCCGCGAGCCCTTCGTGAAGTTCTTGATGTCCTGGTTCCCGC
The DNA here is from genome assembly GCA_007118045.1 of Nitriliruptoraceae bacterium. Taxonomy (GTDB): domain Bacteria; phylum Actinomycetota; class Nitriliruptoria; order Nitriliruptorales; family Nitriliruptoraceae; genus SKTG01. The sequence continues at coordinate 4,906 of SKTG01000017.1, read as the reverse complement.
CGTTCTCTCGCGGTGGTGCCGTCCGCGCTGCCTCGGCCGCGACCCGGTCGAAGTCGTCGCCGGTGAGGGTGGCCAGTACCGCGTCGCTCGGCTCCGGCGGGAGCGCCAGGGGAGGGACCCGGTCGGGGTCGGTGGCGATCAGATCGCCTTCGCGCTTGTGCCAGCGCTGCAGCAACTCGTGCGATGGCGCCGTCCCCATGAGCCCGGGATGCACGATGCCGGTGAACTCCACGTGGGGCACGTGCCGCGAGGTCGCCCTCTGTCCCTTGAAGTCCCAGATCACCTTGTACGCGTCCGGGAACTGCTCCGTCAGGAAGCCACCACCGTTCTGCTTGGCGAAGATGCCGGTGTAGCCCCAACCCTGACCCGCCAGTGGTCCGGTCTCCTGGGGGATCGCACCGACATCCAGGATGTCGACGATCAGCAGATCACCCGGCTCCGCGCCTTCGATGGCGAACGGGCCGCTGAGCACGTGCACCGTGTTGAGCGGTGCGTCCCGGATGTCGTCGGCCGAGTCGTCGTTGACGATGGCACCGTCGAACCACTCGCGACAGTCGACCCGGAACGAGTCGCCGGGCTTGACGTGGACCTGGGCGGGGATATCGGGGTGCCACCGGTTGTGTCCGACGATCTGCTGATCCGTGAACTTCTTGGTGGAGTCCAGCGGATAGATGGTCTCTGGCATAACTCGCTCCTTGGATGCTTGCGATCGATCACGTCAGGACCGTGCCCGCTCCTCCTCTCGCTTGCCGTGGCCGGTCGACGCGGCGTTGGACCGCCGGCGACATCGCTGCCGCAGGTTGCTGGCGTCGGGTATCAGGAGTCGAGGGGGACACCCTCGCGTGGGACCGTCCGATGCGGTGGCACGGCACCGGGACCGAAGCGCGGCCAGAACGCCCCGAACGCCACGACCGCGAAGACCGCCAGGACCACGGCGAACAACGTGTCGTTCTGACCCCACTGGCCGGTCATGAGCAGGAAGGCCGGGATGGCGCCGGTGACGATGCCCTGCGTGAGACAGACCGCACCCGTGTAGCGCGTGTACTCCTCGCGTTTGAGCCCCAGGACGACGAAGAACAACGACCAGAGGAAGGCCCAGTACAGCCAGATGACCCCGAAGGCGCTGTCGTCGAACCGGATGAAGTTGATGCCCGAGTAGACGACGGCGCACGCGGCCACGAACAAGGAGAAGTAGCCGAGCCCGGTCCCGTCCAGATCCCCGAACAGGTTGAACGCGACGTACAGGTAGGTGAACCCGAACAGGTAGAGCCCTGAGGCGTTGAGGACGGCGTTGGCGTCACCAGCGGCCGTGAAGATCAGGTAGGTCGGGGTCAGGACCTGCAGGAGACCGACCATCACGTTCATCGGCGCCGCGGAGCGGCTCTCGACCAATCCGAGCAACATGGCGCCGTTTATGAAGAGCACGGCCCCGACGTACAGGAGTCCGACACTGGACATGGATACACCTCTCCCATCGAGTCGCAGCGCGACGTTCCCGCTGGACGGTTCGGCCGACGTCTCCGGGGCCCCGGCCCGGATGTGTCAGGGACGCGGCAGCCGGCTGAGGGCCGGGTTGGGCGGAGCGGCCCGTTGCCTCCGGCGGCCCCCCGAGGGGGGCAACGAGGTCACGACCTCGGGCTCGTCCCGCGACTTCTCAGCCCGGTCCAGCGCGCCCACGAGCCGGCGATCGGCCAGCCCGAGCATGGGTGCGCTGAAGACCCGCTGCGCATCGCGGCCGCAGGACGGGCAGGCTGCTCGAGGTCCCGCGCTCCCCATCGGTGCCGCGACCTCGAACGGACCGTCTTCCCGGCACCGGAACTCGTAGGTGGCCATCGGCCGACGAACCTTCCGCTTCAGGTCCCGTGGCGCGGCGCCCCACACGCTGACCGATGTCACATTGACCGGTTCTTGGACGCTTGTCAAGGAGTCGCAGCCTTGCTCCGCGGCGCATCCGACCTTGCGCGATGATCGGCGTGAGGCCCACGGAGGCCGGCCAGCCCGTCGCCTTGCCGGAGTGACCGACTCCTCTCGATCGGCTGGCATGACCCGGCAGGCGGTCGAGCTGCACCTCGCCGAGCACGTCCTATGGTTCCGTGAGCCCAGCCGTCCGTCGGTTGGAACCGGGTCGCGATGGCGCCGGAGACGGCCTCGGCGAGCCCGAGGTCGGAGACGAAGCCCAGATCATCGGATCCCCGCCACTGCTACGCGGCGGCGCCACGCTCGTCATCGCGACCTCGGGCGACCCGGTTCAGAACGCGAAGACCAGCCGACCTGGGACCTGGCCGGCCTCGACCGACGCGAAGTCCTCGTTCACCGTTGCCAGATCTCGGGTCTCGTACTCGACCGTCGTGCGCCCCTGGGCGTGCAGCTCGAACACCTCCTGGAGGTCGTTTCGCGTGCCGACGATGGAGCCCCGGACGGTGATGCCCCTCAGGACCGTCTCGAAGATCGGCAGCATCATGTCGTTGTCGGCGGGCAGGGCGACCATCGACAACGTCCCGCCACGCTTGAGCGACGCGAAGGACTGCTCGAACACGCGCGGGGATGCGGCGAGGCAGATGGCCTGATCGGCACCCCCGAGCGCCTGGATGAACTCGACCGGGTCCTGCACGGCCGCGTTGACCGTGTGCTCGGCGCCCAGCTTCTGCGCGAGCTCGAGCTTCGTGTCGACCACATCGACCGCCACGACGGTCGCGCCGGCGATCCGCGCGTACTGCATCGCGAGGTGACCGAGCCCACCGATGCCGAACACCGCGACGAGGTCCGACGCACGGGTGCCCGCGACCTTGACCGCCTTGTAGGTGGTGACACCTGCGCAACTGAGCGGCGCCGCGTCGCGTGGATCGACCCCCTCCGGGACGATGCCGACGTAGCGGCTGTCGGCCAGCGCGTACTCCGCGTAAGCGCCGTCGACGGAGTACCCGGAGTTCTGTTGCGCCTCACAGAGGGTCTCCCACCCACCGACGCAGTGTTCGCAGGTTCCGCAGGCGGTCCCGAGCCACGGGATAGCGACCCGGTCGCCCTCGGCGACCCGGGTGACGTCCAGACCGACCGCCTCGACGATGCCGATCCCCTCGTGGCCGGGGACGAACGGCGGTGCCGGCTTGACCGGCCAGTCACCTCGCCAAGCGTGGATGTCGGTGTGGCACAGCCCCGATGCCTCCATCCGCACCAGGACCTGGTGGGGTCCGGGCGACGGGACCTCTCGGTCTTCGATCACCAGGGGTTCACCGAACCCGGGAACGACGGCGGCTCTCATGATGTACTCCTCGCGACCGTGGTCGTCGACTCACCGTGCACCGGCGGCGCCGATGCAGGACGGTCACTTGCCACCCTGGTCTCCCGATAGCGGTGTGGCCAGCGGAGGAGGTCACGGCCGTGCCGGCCGAAGGTCCCGAGCTGCCGACCCGTCGGCGTGTCGGTCCGGAGCGTCGGATTCAAGCTGGTCGGCCCTGGTGCGCGGCCGGTGCGTCGCCGCAGCACCTGATCGGCGAGCCGGGTGGCGGCCTGCACCTCGACGAGGCCGCGACCGGCCCAGGGGACGGCATCCGGGTGGTCACCCGCGCAGCCTCGGCTGCTGAGCTGCGCGGGGGGGCGGTGGGGCGTGCCGGAATCGAACCTGCGACCTCTTGCGTGCCGAGCAAGCGGCACGCCCCGCCAAAGCTTTCCCGCAAGGCACCGGCGCGGGCCGAAACACTCGATTCACGCTGGCTAACGGCCAATTCCGCCACCGAACCGCCTACTGACGCGCCGCGGGGTTCCGGCCGTTGCCGGAGTGTTCCGTGGTCCGGTCATGGGCCGTGTCGTGGTCCGTTGTACGCAGCCCCTCGCGGGGTACCCCCGGTGCGCCATGGCCGTTCCCGCGTCGCGCCAGTGGACGACGGCGGGGTGGCCACCCGCCATCCGGGTGCTCCAACTGGTCTACCGCTCCGCGGTCTCGGCGCGCATCGCTACGCGACGACCCGTCAGGCACTGCGGACCCTCGCCAAGCGGGTCGCCTTCCTGACCGAGCAAGCTACAGAGGCCCAACGCCAGCTCGACGAGCTCACCGAGCAGGCCGCCCCCGCGTTGCGTGACGTGCACGGCGTTGGGATCGACACCGCCGCGACACTGCTGGTCACCGTGGGATGACAACCGCAGCCAATCCAGTCCGAGGCTGCTCTCGCCAGGATCTGTGGGGTCAGTCCGACCCCGGCATTCCCGGGCAAGACGCAACGGCATCACCTCAACGGCGGCGGGAACCGGGCCGCAAACCATGCGCTGTGGCGCATCGCCATGATGCGCATGATCACGCACCCACCCACCAAGGCCTACGTGGCCCAACGCACTGCCGAGGGTCTCTCCCGCCGCCAGATCATCCGCTGCCTCAAGCGCTACATCGTCCGCGAGATCCACCGCGCCATCACCGCGACCAACACCCTGGCACCCCGCGTTCATGAACTCCGAAGACGACGCCAGGAGCTCAGGCTGCCGCTACACGTCGTGGCCGAGGCCACCGGAACCCACATATCGACCCTGTCCCCCTCGAGCGCGGACACATCCACGACCCCCAACTCGCCACCCGCGTCCACACCTGGCTCCACCAGCCTCGAGAACCTGCACTCGCCGCTTGACAACGATAGGAGCTTCACGCCTGCCGGGGCCCATGGCATGCTCGAAACGCCACACACAGGCCGTCAGCCATCCCTACGTCCACGGATCCATCACTGGCGTGTCACCAGCAACTGCGGAACTCACGTGGGGGAGCCGTGAGCATGCTCGCCGCTCTGTCGTGGCCGCGAGGGGGTCAGCTTCTGGCCGGTGCGTCGGTCCGGTCTCCGCTGGTCTTGGCCGACCCCTTGTCGGTGGATGCGAGCACCAGCATCGCGATGGACAGGACCACGATGACGATGAGCGTCCAGGTCGG
>SKTG01000476.1 GCA_007118045.1 Nitriliruptoraceae bacterium | reverse complement strand
GATCGCGCCGCCGCCGGGGAAGAGCCTCGGCAACCGGTTGATCGGCAACCGGTGGGCCGCGGACTCGAGCCGCTCGGTGAGGTAGGGGTCGACCTCGAAGCCCGCCTCGGCATGGACGATGGCCGGATCGATGAGCGACGCGAGGTCCAGGGACCCGTGGCGCTCGTGGACATGCGCCATTCCGGCCACGAAGCCCGGCACCCCGATATTCGAGGTCGGCAGGCCACCGGATGCGGGTGCGACCTCGCGATAGTCGTAGGAGACCGGGTCGGCGCCCGGCTCGTAGACGAGCATGACCCCGCCCCCGCCGATGCCCGACCCGAACGGCTCGACCACCCCGAGGGCGTAGGACATCGCCACCGCGGCGTCGACGGCGTTGCCGCCGCGCTCGAGCACCTCGAGCCCGACGTCGGCCGCCAGCGGCGCACTGGCGGTCACGCCGAATGGCCTGTCGCCGATCGGCTCACCCCGCTGGGCGGCGCGGGCGCTCGACGTCGCCCGCGATCCGTCCGCTGCGCCGGCATCGACGGTGAGCACGTCCTCGCCGAGCAGCGCAGCACGCTCCTCCGCCGCCCGCGGCCGCTCGTAGACGGCGACCCCGATGAGCCCGAGCACGACGACGACCCCGAGGACGACGTTGATCCACCGGTCAGTCATCAACGGGGGCACCCTCCAGCGGCTCCCGGTCCTCCAGGACATGCCGGTGGTCCACCTCGGTGACGAGTCGATCGCCGTCACGACGCCAGTCGAGGCCCTCACCGCGCAACTGGAGATGGATCCGCAAGCGACGGTACCAACTGGTCGGCCCGGACAGCGGCCGTGGCGTGGCCTCGCGGATGAGGAAGGGGTGCAGCGAGATCTCGGCGACCCCGTCGGGGCGCAGGTGGTAGCGCGCGACCGCGGTCTCCCTCGTCCGCGACCAACCCTGGTCGAACACGAAGTTGCCGAGCGAGTAGAACACGACAGCGTCGCCGAGCCGCTCGACGGGCTGCAGCGTGTGGGGGTGGTGGCCAACGATGAGGTCCGCGCCCGCGGCCGCCGCGAGCTGGGCGAGCTCGCGCTGGCGCCGGTTGGGACGGAAGTCGTACTCGACCCCCCAGTGGAACTGGACGACGACGAGGTCGGCCTCCGACCGGGCGCGCTGGATCGCGGGGACGATGAAGGTCTCGTCGGAGCCCATCACCCCACCCTGGAAGGCCCGAGCGACGAAGCCCTCGACGTAGGCATCGGTGAAGGACAGGGTCGCGACGCGCAACCCCCCGAGGTCCTGACCGAGGACCGCGCTGGCAGCGTCGAGGTCGAGCCCCGCACCGACGTGGGCGAGCTCGGCGGCCTCGAGGGCGGCCAAGGTGTCGGAGAGGCCGGGGATGCCGTGGTCCATCGTGTGGTTGTTCGCGAGCGTCACGGCGGTGAAGCCCGCGTCGACCAGGGCTTCGAGGGGGTCGGGGCCGCCGCGGAGGTGGATCAGCTTTCGAGCCTCGGGCAGGTCGTTGCGCTCGCTCACGACCTGCTCGAGGTTGCCGGTGACGTAGTCGGCCGCGAGGTACGGGCGCGCGGGTTCGAGCAGGGCGTCGTACCCGCGCTCGGCGGCGACCTCCTCGACGTGGCGGGCGAACATGAGGTCGCCGACCAGCGCCGCGGTGAAGACGGCTCCGTCGGCACTCGGCGCACCCGGGTTGGTCGCGCCCGACGGCGGGCTGACCCCGAGGACGACCGCGAGGCAGAGCACTGCCCCGACGAGCGCGTCACGGGTGGCGTAGCGCCGCTGCACGCGGAGGACGCGCTGCAAGCGACCACGCCAGGACGGCGCCCCTTCGATGCCGGCAGGGTCGACTGGCCCGTTCACCCGACGATCAACCCGAGCGCGAAGACGATGAGGAAGGTGGCGCCGGACAGCAGCAGCGTCGAGCCGACCGTGTGGAGGACCCCCTGGCGGTAGATGGCGTTCGCGATGAGCCCGGGCACGATGACGCCGATCCCCCGGAACTCGTAGACCTCGAAGGGCAGCGTCGGGTAGAGCGCGTCGAAGATGAGCTTGAGGACGATGCCGATCGACAGCATCGCGACGAACCGTCGGCGTCCGAAGAGGATGACGTAGCGGCTCACCACGCGCTCGACGACCAGGAACGTGAGGAAGCTCAGGAGGAACACCGCAGCGACGAAGACGACCTGGTCGAAGATGAGGGCGAGGTAGCCCGGGACGACGAGACCGGCGGGGATCACACCCGTGCGCTCCGCGTACAGCAGGCTGAGGGCGACGCCGACGACGAGCGAGACGTAGAGCTCAGTGCCGAACATCGAGTGCGTCCCCTCGGTCCAACGTCTCTTGCCCGTCGAGGGCAGCGACGCGGCGCCGCTCGAGCCCCGAGATGATCTCCGCGCCGCCTCCGTGGAGGTTGCCGACGCACAGCACCACGCGGGCGCGGAGCAGCGGGTCGAGGTAGCGGAGGATCGTGTCGGCTCCCCGGCCTGTGGCGTCGAGGACCTCGCGTGGCCTGATGGTGCCTTCCTCCACCGCGTCCTGCACCGCCTGGGTCGCCTTGCCGGCGATCACGAGCGTGTCGATCGG
>SKTG01000357.1 GCA_007118045.1 Nitriliruptoraceae bacterium | reverse complement strand
TCAGGAGGCCGGGGGTCGCCCCGGCGAGCGTGTAGAGCAGGAGCCGTACCGGGCGCGATGTCACGATGTCCTCCGGTCCCCGAGGGGCGACGCGGCCCCTCGCTCGACGTGTCCGTTGGATCCGATCCTGTGCCCATGGGCTCGGGGCGAGGTTGGGGACACGTTGACCTGCTCTCGGACAGGACCTGCTCTCAGGCGGCCTGCGTGACGGGCCTCACGCTCGGCGCCGCCGCCGCCGTACGCCGCCAGCCTCGACGCGTCCACCTGGACGGCTCGGTCGCGCCCCCGGGAGACGTCGGTCGACGGGATCGGCTGCGGCCGGCGCCCGCGCTAGTAGCGACCGATGACCCTGACCGGGTCACCGACCCGCAGACGTGGGTAGAGGTAGTCGGCGCCGCGGACCGTCAGGCGCACGCACCCTTTGGAGGCGGGGTAGGTGGGGACCTGGCGCGCCCCGTGCAGCGCGATCGCCCCGTCGAAGTAGACGCTGTTGTACATGTTCGGCGACGGCGCGGGATAGCGCGTCGACGTGTGCCACCCCGGCCGCTTGCGCTGGACGCGGTACCAGCCGACCCTGGGCAGTCCGCCGGAGCCGGTCGAGGCCGCGAGCACCTTCCGCCACCGGCCGCCGTCGCGGTAGTAGACGGCCTGGCAGGTCTTGTCGACCGTGACGCCGCGCCCGGAGCTGGCGTTGGGCAGCCGTGTGGTCCCCCGGATCGCCTTCAGTTCCGAGCTGGTGAGCGCGTTGCGGTGCGCGGTGCGTCCGCTGAGCCGTCGCCAGGCACACAGGCCGCGTCGCGTCTGTGGGCCGTCCACCCCGTCGACCGCGCCGACCGGGTAGCCGAGCTCCTTGAGCTTGGCCTGCGCCTCCGTGACCTGGCTTCGGGTGGCGGCCTCGGCCGGAGTGCCGAGCCCGAACGGCACGAGCATCGCGACGGTCAGCAGAGCCGTCACCAGCAGGCGGCTCACCCGGACCGGCCGGTACACCGACGACGTCCACATGGTTCGGGTCCTCTCGGGACTCGGGGGTCCACCACCCCCGCAACGGCGTGCCGACATCGGCGACACGTCGACATCATCCTCCCCTGGTGTTGGACCCCGGTTGTGCCGCGGTTGGCCGATCACCCGCCCGACCGACGTGGCGCCCCGGGACGCACGTCCCGGACGAGCTCGCCCCAAGGGGGCCTCAAGCCTCGGGTGGCAGGCTCGGGATGTGTGGGGCACTGCTCGCCGATCGCGGCCCGCGATCTCCAAGGACGGACGGATCCATGCGACGTACCTCGATGGTGGTGTGCTCCACGCTGCTGGTGCTCGCGCTGGGTGTCCCCGCTCCGGCGTCGGCCGTCACCGCCTGCTCCCGGGGCACGGTGGCCCTGACCTTCGACGACGGACCCCACGGGACCCACACGCCGAAGGTCCTCGACGTGCTGGCGAGGAAGAAGGCGAAGGGCACCTTCTTCCAGGTCGGCTCCCAGGTGGCGAGACGGCCCGCGATCACCCGGCGGGCCCACGCCGAAGGGCATCGCATCGCGAACCACACCAACGCGCACGAGCGGCTGACCTCGCTCAGCGACCGCGCCATCCGCGACACGCTCGCGCGGGCGAACACGCGGATCACGAACGCCGGAGCGGCGAAGCCGACCCTGGTGCGCCCGCCGTACGGAGCGACCAACAGCCGCGTACGCAACGTCATCAACGGCATGGGGATGCGTCAGGTGACGTGGAACATCGATCCGCAGGACTGGCGGTCCGGTCGTTCGGCCTCGTCGATCACGAGCTTCGTGCTCGCCAACCTGCGGGACGGCGGCAACATCCTGCTGCACGACGGCGTCGCGAACAGCGGCGCGACCGTCACGGCGCTGCCCAGGATCATCGACGGCGTACGTGCCCGGGGGTACTGCATCGGCACGCTGAACAGCACCGGGAAGGTCGTCCCCCCGAAACCGGCCGTACGGATCGGCGACGTCGAGGTGATCGAGGGCGCAACGGGCACGACGACCACGGCGTACCTCCCCGTCACGCTCTCGGAGCCCACCAGTCGAGCCGTCTCCGTGGCGTACACCACCCTCGACGGCACCGCGCTCGCGGGCTCCGACTACCGCGCGACCAGCGGCACCCTGACGATCCCGGTGGGGACGACACGGGCCCGCATCACGGTCCGGGTGCTCGGCGACGACCTGGCCGAGAAGAACGAGAAGCTGTACGTGGAGCTGTCGGAACCGAGTGGCGTCCGCGTCAAGCGCGGCACGGGCGTCGTACGGATCCTCGACGACGACTGACCCCTCGGCCCGGTGAGCCGTCCCGCTCGTCGGCCGGATCGACCCGGGGCAAGCGGGACTCCGGCCCGCCCGTCGCCACCGGGCCGACCCGGGACAACCGGGACCGCCGGCCCGCTCGTCGACCGGACCGACCCGGGACAACCGGGGCCATCGGCCAACCCGTCGGCCGGACCGATCCGGGGCAACCGGGACCCAAGGCAGCGACAACCCCCGACCCTCATCGTCCGGGCAGCCGCGACGTCCGTCGCCGTGACCGTGCCTCGAGAGGAGTCCCGTATGACCTCGGCCTTCACCGCC
>SKTG01000276.1 GCA_007118045.1 Nitriliruptoraceae bacterium | reverse complement strand
TGAAATGCGGCAAAGTCGCTTTGGGCAAGTTCGGATTGCGAAACCAGGATTTCGGGCAGGTCCAGATGACTGTCGGACCTGGCCCGCCCATGGCCTGGAATATGCTTGAGAACAGGAAGCACTCCGCCCGCCATCAGCCCGCGGGCCATCTCGCGTGCACGGCCGCGCTCGGCGCGGGTGCTCAGGCCGACGGCTCGAGGTGCACGATCAGGTCCCCGGGCTCGAGGTGGGTCCCCGACGGTGCCACGACCCGGGTGACGCGACCCGCGATCGGCGCGGTCACCCGGGACTCCATCTTCATCGCCTCGACGGTGGCGACGACGTCGCCGGCCGCCACCTCGTCGTGCTCGGAGACGGCGATGGTCACCACACCGGTCAAGCTCGACGCGACGTCGCCGGGTTCGTCCGGATCCGCCTGCTCACGAGGTGGTGGTGCGTCGGCGATGGCGCGGTCGCGGATCTCGATCGGCCGGGGCTGACCGTTGACGCGACACCACAGGGTGCGGATGCCGCGCTCGTCGGGCTCGGACACGGCCTCGAGGTCGACCAGCAGCTGCTTGCCGGGTTCCAGGTCGATGGTCACCTCCTCGCCCGGTTCGAGCCCGTAGAGGAAGACGTCGGTCGGTAGCCGCCAGACCTCCCCGTGGGTCTCGAGGACCTGACGCTGGGCCCGGGCGGGCTCGGGGAGCAGCAGTTCGGTCAGCCGCGAGCGCCGTCGTGACGGGTCGGCGAGGGCCTCGCGGTCCGCCTCGGTCAGCGTCGCCGGCGTCGCACGCTCGTCGCCGACCGCGCGCGAACGCAGCGGCTCCGGCCATCCGAACGGCGGCGTGCCGAGCTCGCCGGCCAGGAAGCCGAGCACCGAACCCGGCAGGTCCGCGCCCCGGGGATCCTCCACGATCGACTCCGCCGAGCGGCCGCTGGCCAGCATCGACAACGCGAGATCGCCGACGACCTTGCTGGTCGGGGTGACCTTGATGAGGCCGCCGAGCAGCTCGTCGGCCACGACGTAGGCGTCGGCGACCTCCTCGAACCGTTCGCCGAGCCCGAGCCCGGCGGCCTGCTGCCGCAGGTTCGACAGCTGACCACCGGGGATCTGGTGGCGGTACACGTCCCCGGTCGGGGCGCGAACGCCGGCATCGAACGGCGCGTAGAGCGTGCGCAGCGCCTCGACGTAGGGCTCGAGCGAGGTCACCGCCGCCAGGTCCAGACCGGTGGAGCGGTCGTGCCCCTCCAACGCCGCCACCAGCGCGGACAGGGACGGTTGGCTCGTCCCACCGGCGAGCGGCGCCGACGCCGCGTCCACGGCATCCACGCCGGCGTCGATCGCGGCGAGGTAGGTGGCCAGCTGCCCGCCCGGCGTGTCGTGGGTGTGCAGGTGGACCGGCTGCGGGAAGCGCTCGCGTAGGGCGGTGATCAGGCGCGTCGCCGCCGGCGGGCGCAGCACCCCGGCCATGTCCTTGATACAGAGCACGTGGGCGCCGGCCGTGTCCAGGGCCTCCGCGACGCCGAGGTAGTGGTCGAGCGTGTAGCGGTCCTCGGCCAGGTCGGCCAGATCGCCCGTGTAGCACAGCGTCCCCTCCGCCAGTGCGCCGACGTCGCGGACCGCGGCGATCGCGTCGCGCATCCGGCTCGGGTCGTTCTGGGCGTCGAACACGCGGAAGACGTCGACGCCGGCGTCGTTGGCCTCCTGGACGAAGGCCGTGACCACCGTCGCCGGGTAGTTGTGGTAGCCGACCGCGTTGGCGCCGCGGAGCAGCATCTGCAGGCACAGGTTCGGCACCGCCTCGCGGAGGCGGACCAGCCGGTGCCACGGATCCTCGTGGAGGAAGCGCAGCGCGGCGTCGAACGTGGCGCCGCCCCACATCTCGAGCGACAGCGCCCCGGGCAGCGCTCGGGCCAGGTGCGGCGCCAGGGTCAGCAGGTCCACGGTGCGCACCCGCGTGGCGAGGATCGACTGGTGTGCGTCGCGCAGGGTCGTGTCGGTCACGGCCACCGCGGTCCGCTCCCGCAACCAGCGGGCGAACGCGTCCGGTCCGTCGGCGCGGAGCCGTTCACGGCTGCCGGGTGGCGGCGGCGTCGGGTCGAGCGGGGGCAGCTTCTCGTCGATCCCGACCGCCGCGGGCCGGCGCCCGTGGGGTCGGTGCACGGTCACGTCGCCGATGAAGCTGAGCAGCCTCGAGGTGCGGTCCCGGCCGACGTCGGCGCTGGCGAGGTGGGGACGGTCGTCGACGAAGCTCGTGTCGAGCCGCCCCGCCGCCAGGTCGGGCTCGTCGAGCATGGCCAGCAGGAAGCCGATGTTGGTGTCCACGCCGCGGATGCGGAACTCGCGTAGCGCCCGGCTGGCGCGGCGCGTGGCGGTGGGTAGGTCGCGTCCCCGCGCCGTCAGCTTGACCAGCAACGGGTCGAAGTAGGGCGAGACGACGGCCCCCACGAACTCCGCCGCCGCGTCCAGGCGGATGCCGGCCCCGGCGGCGGAACGGTAGGTCGTGATCGTGCCGGTGCTCGGGCGGAACCCGCGGGCGGGATCCTCGGTGGTGATGCGGCACTGGATCGCGGTGCCGCGCACGTACAGGGTCTCCTGCGACAGGCCGAGGTCCGCCAGGCTCGCTCCGGCCGCGATGCGCAGTTGTGCCTGCACCAGGTCGACGTCGGTGGTCTCCTCCGTGACGGTGTGCTCGACCTGGATCCTGGGGTTCATCTCGATGAACACGTGCTCACCGCTGCGGGTGTCGACCAGGAACTCCACCGTGCCCGCGTTGACGTAGCCGACGCCTCGCGCGAACCGCAGCGCGTCGGCGTGCAGCCGCGTCCGCAGGTCGGGGTCGAGGCCGGGAGCCGGCGCGACCTCGAGGACCTTCTGGTGACGTCGCTGGATCGAGCAGTCCCGCTCGAACAGGTGCACGAGCCCATCCTCGGCGTCCCCGAGGACCTGGACCTCGACGTGGCGCGGCCGCACCATGGCACGTTCCAGGAAGACGGTGGTGTCACCGAACGAGCCCTCGGCCTCGCGCCGAGCCGTGCGGACGGCCTCCAGCAGGTCGGCCTCCCGTTCGACGCGACGCAGTCCACGGCCACCGCCACCCCCGGCCGCCTTGACGAACACCGGGTAGCCGATCCGTTCGGCTTCGCTCGTCACGGCCTCGTCGCTGGTCAGCGCCGAGGAGGCGTCCAGGACCGGTACGCCGGTGGCCACGGCGCGCTCGCGGGCACGCATCTTGTCGCCGGTGAGCTCGAGCACCTCGCTGGGTGGCCCGACGAAGGTCAGACCGGCCCGCGCGCAGCGGCGAGCGAGCTCCGGGCTCTCCGAGAGGAAGCCGTAGCCCGGGTAGACCGCGTCGGCGCCCGCCCGCTGCGCCGCACCGATCAGCGCGTCGATGTCGAGGTAGCCGGCCAGCGGCCGGTCCGGCGGGCCGATCTCGTAGGCCTCGTCGGCCTTGAAGCGGTGGATCGCGTCGCGATCGGGGTGGGTGTACACCGCGACGGTGCGCAGGCCGAGCTCGACGGCCGCCCGCAGTGCCCGCACGGCGATCTCGCCACGGTTGGCGACCAGGACCTTGTTCACGGCGCGCCACCGCCGTCCCCGTCGGCGTCGGGCCCGGGCGTCCGGGGTCCCTGGGCCACGTAGACCACGTCGGGCACCCCGCGGGCGACCGGTACGTCGTCGATCACGACCCGCGAGAAGCGGGCGTGCAGCCGCTCCGCGAAGGCGGGGGCGCGTGCGGCGGACCAGACGGCCAACACGCCGTCACCGGTCAGATGTGCCCCGAGGCAGGTCAGACCGTCCGGTCCGTACAGCCAGGCGTTCGCGTCACCCACCAGCCAGTCGGGGCCGTTGTCGACGTCGAGGCAGATCGCGTCGAACACCTCGGCGTGGTCGCGCAGCCAGGTGACCAGATCCGCCTCGACGCAGCGGACGCCGGGCGCGGCCACGGTCCCGCCGGTGCGCGGACCGGTGTGGTCGCGGTTCCAGGCGATCACGGCCGCCTCGCACTCGACGACGACCACCTCCTCCACGTCATGCGCGAGCGCCGCAGCGAGGCTGAACCCCACGCCGAGTCCGCCGACCAGCAGGCGGGGGACCGGCCGGGGCGAGGCCGCGACGGCGCGATCGACGAGGTGGCGCTCGGAACGCCCGTCACGGGTGTCCATCAGGAACGTGCCGTTGCTGACGAGCTCGAACTCGGCCCCGGCCTCGATCAACGCGAGCTCGCCGTGCCGCCCGTTCCGTCGGTCGACGCGCCGCGGTGTCCACGCTCCGACGGTGCGATCGATGGCGATCCCCAGGATGCTCGGCCTCGCCGCAGCATGCCACGTCGGGCTCGGCGGCGTACCGGCGACCGGGCTCGGGGTCGGATCGACGATCCGGGTCCGGGGTCGGATCGGCGATCCGGGTCCGGGGTCGGACGGGCGCTCCCGGCTCCCGGCGCACCGGCGCTGGCGGCGGTCCGCGGCGCGCCGCAGCGAACCAGGCTCAGCCGACGCGCTGGCGGACCCCCTCGACCAGCGCGGTCAGCACGTCGCCGGCGTCCTCGCGGAGGACCTCGGCGGCCCGTTCGTCGTAGGGCGTCGGCTGCTCGTTGACGACCACCAGCCGGGCCCCGACCTCCAGGGCCGTCCGCGGCAACAGGGCGACGGGGTGGACCACCAGCGACGAGCCGACCGCCAGCAGCAGGTCGGCGCCCATGACGGCGTCGTGCGCCCGTTGCAGCACCGCGGGGTCCAGCGACTGACCGAACGAGATGGTGGCCGTCTTCTGCAGCCCCCCGCACCGTTCGCAGGGCGGGTCGGCCTCCCCGGCACGGACGCGGTCGAGCTGCGGTCGCGCGGGCACGCGTCGTTCGCAGGTGAGGCACTCGACCTCGTGGATCGTGCCGTGGACCTCCACGACGCGATCCGGCGACGAGCCCCCGGCCTGGTGCAACCCGTCGATGTTCTGGGTCACGACGGTGTGCAGGTGGCCCAGGCGCTCGAGCTGAGCCAGCGCCGTGTGTGCGGCGTTCGGACCGGTCGTGAATGCCGGGTTGTCGAGGCGCAGTTGCCACACCTGTCGCCGCACCTCCGGGTCCTCGAGGTAGGCGTCGATCGAGAAGAGGCGTTCCTTCTCCGGCTGCGTGGTCCACAGCCCCTGCGGACCGCGGAAGTCCGGGATCCCCGAACCGGTGGACACGCCCGCGCCGGTCAGGGCGACGACCTGTCGCGCGGTCGTCAGCCAGGTGGCGACGCGGTCGATGGCGGCCGTCTGGTCGCTTGACACCACGGCTCCTCGGGGACGGCGGCTCGGTCGATCGGCCCGGGTCCGCTCCACGTGCGGGCGTGCCGACCCGACCGAGGCTAGTCACCGGCTCACCCGGCACCGCCTGCCCCGTGGGTGGCGCCGGTGACCTCGCCGTCGGGACCATGGACGGGCCTCTCGGGCCCGGTCCTCCTGGTCGATGCTCCCGACGTCGTCGGCCACGTCAGCGTCGCACAGCGGCCAGGGATCGCTTTGGGCACCAGTTGACATCCCCCACCCGCTCACCAGCGGGTAGCGTTCCCGCATCCGATCGAGGGGCACTGGTGCAACGCAACGATCCTGCCCGGACGTCGCGGACCCGGCGGCCGTCACGGCTGGGGACCCTCGGGTGAAGCCGTCTCCCTTCGCCTACCACGCCCCCGAGAGCGTCGACGAGACGCTGACGACGCTCAGCGAGCTCGGTGAGGACGGCAAGGTCCTGGCCGGCGGGCAGAGCCTGATCCCGTTGCTGAACATGCGCCTGGCCGCGCCTCCCGCCCTGGTCGACCTGGCCCGCGTCCCCGAGCTCGACACCGTCGAGGTGACCGCCGAGCACGTCCGGGTGCCGGCCCGCGTCACCCACGAGCGGCTGCGCACCCACGCGGAGGCGACCGCGGCGATCCCGCTGCTGCGCCAGGCCCTCGACTGGGTCGCCCACCCCGTGATCCGCAACCGCGGGACCGCACTCGGCTCGATCGTGCACGGGGACCCGGCCGGTGAGCTGCCGGCCCTGCTGGGGCTCCTCGACGGGAACGTCGAGCTGGTCAGCACGCAGGGTCGGCGCGAGGCCACCGCCGACTCGTTCCTGCTCGGCCCGCTGGAATCCGACGTGCGACCGGGCGAGCTGGCGCGCGCGGTCGTGTTCTCCCGGCCCGCGCCGCGTACGGGCTCGGCGTTCGAGGAGCTCGCGCGGCGGCACGGCGACTACGCCATGGCCGGCGTGGCCGTCACCGTCACGCTCGATCCGGCCCGCAACGTGGCGGCGGCCCGGGCGGCCTTCATCGGCGTGGGCGGCACGCCCATCGGCGTCGAGCTCACCGATGCGTTGAGCGGCCAGGCGTTCGACGCGCTGGAGCCGGGCGAGGCCATCGGTCTGGCCCGGGCCGCGATCGATCCAACCGACGACATCCACGCCACGGCCAGCTACCGCCGCCACCTCGCCGGTGTCCTGCTCGGGCGGGCGCTGGAGAGCGCGGCACGGCGCGCGGCGGAGGACGCTGCGGCCGAGGAAGGGACGCACACATGAGCGTGACGGCCGGCGCGCACGAACGCATCGAGGTCGAGGTCACCGTCAACGGGGTACCTCGCGCCGCCGAGGTCCCGCCCCGACGGCTGCTCAGCGACTTCCTGCGCCACGACCTGCGGCTGACCGGGACCCACGTCGGCTGCGAACACGGGGTCTGCGGCGCGTGCACGATCCTGCTGGACGGTGCGCCGATCCGGTCCTGTCTGGCCTTCGCGGTCAGCGTGCACGGCCGCGAGCTCACCACCGTCGAGGGGCTGGCGGCCGACGACGGCACCCTGCATCCCGTGCAGGCGGCCTTCCAGGACCAGCACGGCCTGCAGTGTGGCTACTGCACGCCCGGCTTCGTCATGAGCGCCTGCGGGTTCCTCGCGGAGACGACCGAGCCCGACGACGACGAGATCCGCGAGGGCATGTCGGGCAACCTGTGCCGTTGCACCGGCTACGCGGGCATCCTCGCGGCGGTCAAGCAGGCAGCCGGGGACCTCCGCGCCAGCGGCGCCGACCCACGCTCACAGCACCAGCCGGAGGATGACGCGTTCGCCGGCCGGCCCGGTGGCGAGCACGGCCCCGCCGGGGGCGACGGCGGTGGGGAGGTGCCGTCGTGACCACCCGCTCCGTCGGCGCGCCCGTCGCCCGTTCGGAGGATCCGCGGCTGCTCCGTGGTGAGGGTCGCTACCTCGACGACCTCGGACACGACGCCTTCCAGATCGCGATGGTGCGCAGCCCCCACGCCCACGCCCGCGTCCTCGACATCGACGTCTCCGGTGCGTTGGAGGTCGAGGGGCTGATCGCCATCCACACCTTCGAGGACCTCCCACCGCGGCTCCAGGAGCCGTTGCCGCTGCTGCTACCGCACCCGAGCCTCACGGCGGGTCGGACCCAGCACCTGCTCGCCGACGGGGAGGTCAACCACGTCGGCGAGGCGGTCGTGATGGTCACCGCGACCGACCGCTACGCCGCGGAGGACGCCGCCGAGCGCATCCTCGTCGAGTACGACCCGCTGCCGGCCGTCGTGGGGCCGGAGCGGGCCCGCGCGGCCGAGCACGCCGTGCACGACGACGTCCCCGACAACGTCGCGGCGCACCTCGAGCAGTCGATCGGGGACGCACCGGCCGCCATCGGAGCCGCCCCCAACCGGCTGCGGTTCCGGCTCGACATCGAGCGGTCGGCCTCGACGCCGATGGAGGGCCGGGGGACCTACGCCCGTTGGGACGGCGACGACGAGCGGGTCCGGCTCCACACCTCCACGCAGGCGCCCACCAGCGTGCGCGCCGCCGTCGCGGCCTTCCTCGGCCTCCAGCTCGCCCAGGTGGAGTGCATCGCGCCGGACATCGGTGGGGGCTTCGGCGTCAAGATCATGCACCCCTGGCCCGAGGAGATCCTCGTGCCGTGGGCGGCGCGCGAGCTCGGGCACGACGTGAAGTTCACCGAGGACCGCCGCGAGCACTTCGTGTCCGCCAACCACGAGCGCGCGCAGGTGCACTGGATCGACGTCGGCTTCGACGACGACGGGCGGGTGCTCGGCCTCGACGTCGAGTTCATCCACGACCACGGTGCCTACATCCCGTACGGCCTGATCGTGCCGATCATCACCTCGACGCAGCTGATCGGCCCCTACAAGCTCGAGAACTACCGGGTCGTCTTCGACAGCGTGTACACCAACACGACCCCGGTGAGCCCCTATCGCGGTGCCGGCCGACCGCAGGGCTGCTTCGCGATGGAGCGCACGATCGACCGGATCGCGGCCCACCTCGGCAAGGACCGCACCGAGGTCCGGAGCGTCAACTTCCTCCAGCCCGAGGAGATGCCCTACGACTTCGGGCTGACCTTCCAGGACGGTCGTCCGCTGCGCTACGACTCCGGCGACTTCCCCGCCTCGCTGGAGAAGCTCAAGCAGCTGGTCGACTGGGACGGCTTCGAGGAGCGCCGCGCGGCCGCGGAGGCCGAGGGTCGGCTGCTCGGCATCGGGCTGGCCACCTACGTCGAGGGCACCGGCGTCGGCCCCTACGAGGGCGGGCACGTGCTCATCGAGCCAGGCGGCACCGTGCAGGTCTCCACCGGGCTGTCCACGCAGGGGCAGGGCCACCAGACGGTCTTCGCCCAGATCGTGGCGGACGAGCTGGGCGTCGACCTCGCCGACGTGCGCGTGGTCACCGGCGACACGCGCCGCTTCCCGTACGCGGTCGGCACGTTCGCCTCGCGCGCCGCCGTCATGAGCGGCAACGCGATCCACCTCGCCGCGCGCAGGGTCCGCGAGAAGGCGTTGCGCATCGCCTCTGAGGCGCTGGAGGTCGACGCGGAGGACCTCGAGCTCGCGGACGGTCAGGCCCGGGTGGTCGGCAGTCCCGACACCGCCATCGACCTCAAGGTCGTCGCGACCCTGTCGAACCCGCTGCGCTACGCCTTCGACGAGTCGGCACGGATCGCGACGCAGTTCGCGAACCCGGGCAAGGAGGGCCAGCCCCCGGTCACCGACGACGACGAGCCCGGCCTGGAGGCCACGGACTACTACTCGCCGATGAGCTCCACCTTCGCCAACGGCATGCACGCGGTGGAGGTCTCGGTCGATCCGGACACCTCCGACATCGAGGTGGTGCGCTACGCCGTGGTGCACGACTGCGGGCCGCTGCTCAACCCCCGCATCGTGCAGGGCCAGGTGCTCGGTGGCGTCGCGCAGGGCGTCGGTGGCGCGCTCTACGAGCGGATGGCCTACGACGAGCACGGGCAGCTGCAGAACGCCAGCTTCATGGACTTCCTCATGCCCTACGCCACCGAGGTCCCCTCCGTGGACATCGACCACCTCGAGACCCCCTCGCCGCTCAACCCGCTCGGCATCAAGGGAGCCGGTGAGGCCGGGGTGATCCCCGGCGCCGCCGCGATCGCGGCCGCCATCGAGGACGCCACCGGGGTCGTCATCGACGCGATGCCGATCTCCCCGTCGCAGCTGCACGAGCAGCGTCTGACGACGGCACAGGACCGACCAGGAGACACGACGTGAAGATCGCCGGGAGTCACGAGATCGCCGCGTCGCGCGAGCGCGTGTGGGACGCCATGCAGGATCCGGCCGTACTCGCCCGGACCCTGCCCGGATGCCAGTCGTTGGAGGTCACCGGCCCCGACGAGTACGCCGCCACGGTCAACGCCGGCGTCGCCAGCGTCAAGGGCATCTACCGGGGCAGCGTGCGCCTGACCGACCAGCAGGAGCCCGAGCGCTACACGCTGCACGCACGTGGTGCCGGGGGGCCGGGGACGATCCAGGCGGAGGCCGAGGTCCGCCTCGAGGAGAAGGACGACGCGACCGTCGTGCACTACGACGCGGACGCGGTCGTCGGTGGCATGATCGGCGGGGTCGGTCAGCGCATGCTCGTCGGCGTCGCCAAGAAGACGGCCGGGGAGTTCTTCTCCGCCGTGGAGCAGGACCTGGTCCACGGCCCGATCGTCGCCGAGGAGCCGGCAGCCGCCGGCGCGCCGGCCGAGGCGGCCGCC
>SKTG01000220.1 GCA_007118045.1 Nitriliruptoraceae bacterium | reverse complement strand
GCCGCTGGTGCCGCCGGATCCGGCACCCGGATCCGAGGGTCCCGCGGGCGAGCCCGTGCCCCCGGCCGCCCCACCGGCCCCACCGCCCGAGGCGCCGATACCACCAAGAGCCGACACGCCGGCCATGACCGCGTCGAACCCGGCCGGGACGGCCTGACCCGCGAAGGCGCCCGTCTCGGCGAACTCGCCGGCCAGCACCGTCACGACCTCGACCAGCTCCGGGTCCAGGTCGATCGCGACCGCGTCGATGGGACCGCCGTCACGCAGCTGCGCGACGAGGTCCTCGACGAGGCCGAGCTCGGCGTCGTTCATCTGGGGTGGTGCTCCTGGCGGCTCGCGCCGCGGTCAACGGGTCAACGAGATGGCGGGTCGGATACTGACGGCGATCGCGTCATGGGCCGCGGGTCGGCGCGGAGATGCGCACCTGCTCGACCTCACGTCGCGCGGCCTCGAGCGCACGGCGACGCAGCTGGTGGACCGCGGCCTCGGTCTTGCCGAGCTCGGCGGCGACGTCGGCGACGCGGGCGCCCTCGCCCAGGAGCCGCCGCAGGACCACCTGGTGCTCCGGCTTGAGCCGGTCGAGGACGCGCCGCGCCGTCTCGCGGCTGTGCTCGAGGTCGCGCTCCGCCATCGCCGCCGGGTCGACGGACTCGTCACCGTCCGGACGGTCCGGGAGCTCGTGCCCGCCGTGGTGGCGTTCGGCGGCGGAGCGCACGTGATCGCGGAAGACGTTGCGGGCGATGACGGCGATCCACCCGCGTAGCGAGGCCGGGCCGCGCCACTCGAACCGGTCGAGCCGGTGCAACGCCTTGACGAAGGTGTCCTGCGTCAGGTCCCAGGCGAGCTGGCGGTCGCCGCCGGTGTTGCCCAGCTGGATCGCGAGCACCGTGGGCTGGAAGCGCCGGTAGATCTCGGCGGCCGCCGTCCGGTCGCCGTCGAGCGCTCGCACGACGAGACCGTGGAGGTCCTCACCTCCACGGTCGTCCTGCGCCTCCGGGTCGGAACGCGGCATGCCCACCTCGGACAACACGCGTCCGCGTGAGGCCCACGCAGAGGGTATCGCTCGCCACTCTCCGCCACCGCACGGCGCCGGGTCCGCAGCGGTGTCACCCGGGCCCGACCCTCGGCGCGGCACCGTTAGGCTGCGCCGCGACGTGTCCCGCACCGCCCACACTCACAGGAGCCTTCGATGGCGACGATCTACTACGACCAGGACGCGGACCTCTCCCTCGTGCAGGGCAAGCGGGTCGCGGTGCTCGGCTACGGCAGCCAGGGGCACGCCCACGCGCTCAACCTCCGCGATTCCGGGGTCGACGTCCGCGTGGGACTGCGTGAGGGGTCGTCGTCCCGCGCCCGTGCGGAGGACCAGGGTCTGACGGTCAAGGACACCAACGAGGCGGCCGCCGAAGCGGACGTGATCGTGGTTCTCGCACCCGACACGGCGCAGAAGGGCATGTGGAACGGCGGGCTGTCGGAGGCGGTCGAGCCGGGCGACACGTTGGTGTTCGGCCACGGCTTCAACGTCCACTTCGGCTTCGTCACGCCACCCGACGGGGTCGACGTCCTGCTGGTCGCCCCGAAGTCGCCCGGCCACATCGCCCGGCGGATGTACGAGCAGGGCACGGGGGTCCCGGGCCTCGTCGCGGTGCACCAGGACGCCAGCGGCGATGCGCTCGCGCTCGGCAAGTCCTACGCGGCCGGGCTGGGCCTGACCCGCGCCGGTGTGCTCCAGACCACCTTCCAGGAGGAGACCGAGACCGACCTCTTCGGCGAGCAGGCGGTGCTGTGTGGTGGCATCAGCCACCTCATCCAGGCCGGGTTCGAGACCCTGGTCGACGCCGGGTACCAGCCGGAGGCGGCCTACTTCGAGTGCCTGCACGAGGTCAAGCTGATCGTGGACATGATCTACGAGGGGGGCATCTCGTGGATGCGTCACTCCGTGTCCACCACCGCGGAGTACGGCGACTACGTCTCCGGGCCCCGGGTGGTCAACGACTCGTCGAAGGCGGCGATGAAGGACATCCTGACGGAGATCCAGGACGGTTCCTTCGCCAACCGCTTCATGGAGGAGATCGAGTCGGGTGGCGACTTCTTCGCCCGCAAGCGTGAAGAAGGCAAGCAACAGCAGGTCGAGGTCGTCGGTCGCGAGCTCCGGGCCATGATGCCCTTCATCGACACGCCGACCGAGGAGCACTGAGCCGACCGGCGGTCCGGGCGAGCCGATACCGATCGGGGTCAGCGGGCGCGGGCGATGGCGTCGGGCAGCTCGACCGGCGCATCGACGACCACTCCCGCGCCCGCCCACACGAGCTCCTCGCGGTCACCGGCGCCCCAGGTCACGCCCACCGTGCCCGTCCCGCACGCCACCCCGGCTGCCACGTCGTGCGAGCGGTCACCCACCATCACGGCCGCGCGGGGCGGACGTCCGCGGCCGTGCGCGGCGAGGGCCCGACCCAACGTCGTCGCCTTCGGCTCCACGGCGTGGTCCTCCGCGGGTGCGTGCACCCCGACGAGGTACTCGCCGAGACCGAGCTGCTCGATCAGGGGTAGGGCTGCCGGGCCGGGCTTCGAGGTGACCACGGCCAG
>SKTG01000387.1 GCA_007118045.1 Nitriliruptoraceae bacterium | reverse complement strand
GAGGAGCCGTTGCAGGCGTCGGTGCAGCGGGAGGTGGTCGAGGAACCCGACGAGGGACCGCTGCAGGCACTCGTCCAACGCGAGGTGATCGAAGAGCCCGACGAGGTCGTACAGCCGAGCGCCGATCACGGCCTCGGAACCGGGACCGCCACCACGGCCGCGCAGCAGGCCGTCGCCGCCCCCGGACCAGGTCGCGGCATGTTGCCGACCACGCGGGGGGCGCTCGAGCCCCGCATGGGTGTCGACCTCACCGGCGTCCGCATCCATGAAGGCCATCGGGCGGCCGACGCGGCCCGCTCGATCGGCGCACGCGCCTTCACCCACGGCTCGGACATCTGGCTCGGGAGTGGGGAGTCGCAGCAGGATCTCGGGCTGATGGCGCACGAGGCGACCCACGTGGCGCAGCAGGCCGGTGGGCTCCAGCGTGACGTCGTCCAGCGAGCGGCCGAGCCCGGCGCCGACGCCGAGCCGAGGACCGAGGTGACGGAACGCTTCGACAGGAGCAACCGGGGCACGATCGACACCCGGAAACAGCACATCCAGATAGACAAGATCAAGATTCCACGCTTCAAGGTCGAGGGGACCAAGAGCGGCATGCAGCTCTCCGCCCAGGCGCTGCGCGAACGGGCGGAGGAAGCGGGGGGAGAGGCGCCCGCCGGTGGAGGCCTGCGGATCCCGACGGACGATCGCGACACGCAACAGATCCGGGTGTGGGAGACGGCCGTGCGGACCAAGGCCGCACCGCACCTTGAGACGAAGCTGGCCGGCCAGCAGCCGGTGACCGTCCCGGAGGGGCCCGGAGCCTTCTACCTGCGATCGCGTTCGGGCAACCTGCTGATGGGTACCCCCGACGACATCACCGCCCGGATACTCCGCCCGAACTGGAACCAGAGGGGCAGGTACGCCCCGCACGACGTCGACCACATCCACGAGATCCAGCTCGGTGGGCTCGACGTGGTCGAGAACATGTGGCTGCTCGAGGCCAGCGCCAACCGCAGTTCCGGGGTCCGGATCCGCAACGAGATCCGGCGTACGGTCACGGCCTTCCTCGGCGTCGCCGCCCCCCGTCTCGTGCCGGAGGCGCCAAGAGACGTCGAACAGGCGCTCGACAAGCACTACACCATCGGTTTCGAGCGTCCCGTCGGGGGCCTGGAGGTCTCGGGCCAGCCTGGGGTGCGCTGGGAACGCAAGGACATCGAGGGCGGCGCCCAATTGGGGTCGTTCACGGTGCTCGACGAGGACGCCATCAAGGAGGCCGGCCTCGTCGGCAAGCCCGGCGAGGTGGCGCTGTTCGTCGCACCCACCGGCGGGAAGGTGACCAAGATCGCGATCGCCGAGGGTGAGGCCTCGGGTCTCGACCAACCGTGGCCCGGCGCGAGCTCGAACCTGCGTATCACCCGGGTCGTCTACGACGCGGCGAGCGACCAGGAAGGACGCAAGGAGGTCACGCTCGTCGGCTTCCGCGACAGCAAGCTGCTGAAGAGCTTCGAGGTCCAAGCGCCGGTGCAGCCGATCCCGGGCGTGCAGTACGGCGGCTTCGTGAGCACCTGGGGGGTGCGCAAGCAGATCAACGAGCAGCTCAAGCAGAACGGCTTCCCCGAACTCAGTCCGGTGGAGCTGGAGACGCTGGAGTTCCACGGGGAGAACGGGATCGTCGCACGCGGCCGCGTGCTGCCGACCGTGCCGATCTTCCGGGACGTCGCCATCGACATCGTCCTCGACGGCCAGGACATCTACCTCAGCAAGCTGTTCACCGCCGACGACTTCGACCTCCCCGGCCCGGTGCGGGTCATCGGCCCCACGCTCGAGGTTCAGCTCGGTACCCAGGGGCTGCGTTTCCTCGGCGAAGCCCCGTTCGAGATCGAACAGCTCGGGAGTGGACGCATCACCGGTGAGGCCGGCGTCTCGGGTGCGGGGACCGGGGTCGCGCTCGGTGGCGAGTTCGACTTCGACTCGACGCTGTTCGATCCCGCCCGCATCGAGGTCTGGTACCGCGATGGGCGCTTCGGTGGCAGCGGTGAGCTCGGCATCAAGAAGGGCACCGTCCCCGGGATCGAGTCGGCTCGCGCGGCCGTCACCATCGACGAGGAACGCATCGAGGCCGAGGGCGACGTCGTCGTCTCCGTACCGGGCATCCAGGACGGGGCGATCCGACTGACCTACGACGCCGAGACCGGGCTGCTCGTCGCCGGGACCCTGAACCTCTCGCCGGACGTGCCCGGCCTGAAGAGCGGGCGGCTCGAGGTGACGGTGCGCGAGAAGGAGGAGGGCGGGTACGCCCTCGGAGGCGCCATCTTCGCCGAACCGGACCTTCCGGGGGTCACGGGCGCGGTCACGGGGGTCTACGACGACGGGGCCTGGCTCGTGCAGGGGATGCTCGGCTACTCGAAGGGCATGCTCGACGGTTCGCTCGTCGTCGGTGCCACCAACCGGGCCCTCGACGACGACGGCGAGCCCACCGGGGAGCCGACGGCGAGCGTGGTGGCGTTCGGCGAGGGCATCGTCACGGTGCAGCTGACCCCGTGGCTGCAGGGCACCGTCGGGCTCCTGTTGCGACCGAACGGGGAACTGCTGGTCTCCGGGGAGGTCGCCCT
>SKTG01000412.1 GCA_007118045.1 Nitriliruptoraceae bacterium | reverse complement strand
CGGCCAGCGCCTCCACGCCTCGCACCACCACACAGGTCCGACCCCCGAACAACGAGGTGGTCCGCAGCTCCGGCAGGTGCTCGAGCTCGCTCGCGTCGTAGCGGTCGACCCGCAGGTCCGGATCCTCCTCGGTGAGACTGGCGACCCGGCGCTCGACCTCGCGCAGCAGCAGCAGGTCGTCGTCGCCGGTGAGCAGCAGCACGGGAGCCATTGGGCGAGGCTAGCGATGGCACGCCCCGGCCCGGTACGGGTGCCTCCCGCCGCTCGGAAGACGCTGCCCCTGACTGGGTACCGACCCCTCGTCGGGGTGCCGACCCTCGCCGGGTGCCGACCGCTCGCCAGGCGCCGACCCCTCGCCGGGTGCCGACCGCTCGCCAGGCGCCGACCCCTCGCCGGGTGCCGACCGCTCGTTGCGTGGGACGAGGGGACCGGCTCCGTTCGCTCCTCCCCCCGCGGTGCCGGCACGTCGACGGTGACGGTGCCCTCCAGGTCGGTGCGGCGCACCTCGACGCCGGCCGCTTCCAGCGTGGCGAGGATCTCCGGCGCCGGATGGCCGTAGGTGTTGTCGGCCCCGACCCCGATGAGACCGACCTGCGCTCCGACGGCTCTCAGGAAGTCCGGGTCGCTGGTCGAGGAACCGTGGTGCGGCACGGTCATCAGCTCGGCCTGCAGCCGCTCCGGGGCCGCCGCCATCAGGTCGCGTTGTGCCGCTTCCTCGACGTCCCCGGTGGTCAGGACCCGGCGGTCACCGTGGTGCAGCCGCAGCACGTAGGAGCTGTCGTTCAGCTCGCTGCGTTCGTGCCGGTAGGGCCTGCCGGGCGGTGGGTGCAGCACCTCCACCTCGAGGTCACCGACCGTCACGTTGTCGCCGACCATGGGGGCGCGGACCGGCACGTCGTTCTCGGCGGCCACGGCGAACACCTCGGCCGCCTCCGGCAGCTCCGTCGGCACGGGCGCCGACCAGACGACGTTGACGGAGAGCCGCCGCAGGACCTCCGGCACACCACCGACGTGATCGAGGTGCGGGTGGGTGACGACCAGCAGATCGATGTGTCGCCGACCGTGCTGACGCAACCAGCGCGCGGCGGTGTCGTCCTCGCCTGCGTCCACGAGCACCCGGGCTTCCGGCGACTCGACGAGGAAGGCGTCGCCCTGCCCCACGTCGATCGCCGTGACCCGGAACCCGTCGGGGGTGCGACCACCCAGCACCATCGGCAGGCTGGCGAGCAGGACGGCGATCACCGCGACGGCAGCGAGCACGCGAGCGGCCCGCCCACGCCGCCGGGTGAGCAGCCACGCACAGCCGGCCACGAGAGCGACCACGGTCGCTGGCCGAGCCAGCTCGACGACGCCGCCGACCCCGCCGAATCCGTGCGCGGCCGCGAGCACGATGCGCGAGCCGGGTGAGGCCAGGGCGAAGAACACCGCGCCGAGCTCGAGGTTCGCGACCGCCAGCACGGTGCCGACGAACGACAGCGCTGCGGCCATCGCCGCCGCGGGCACGGCGACGAGGTTCGCCGGCACGGAACCGAGCCCGAGTTCGCCCAAGGTCACGAGCACGAGGGGGACCACGGCGATCTGCGCTCCGAGCGTGATCGACACGAGCTCCGCGAGCCGCCGGGGCAGGCGCCTGGGCAGCCGACGACGGACCACCGGCGCGATCAGCAGGACGCCGCCCGTGGCCGTGGCCGAGAGCAACAGGCCAAGGGAACCCGCGAGCCGGGGGTCGAGGAGGACCAGCACGAGCACGGCCACGGCCAGCGCGTGCCTGGCCTCGCGGACCTGGCCCCGGCTGCCGGCCAACAGCAGCAACCCCGCCATCGTCCCCGCCCGCATCACGCTGGGCTCGAAACGGGTCACGAAGGCGAACCACGGCACGACGAGCGCCACCGCCAACCGCCGCCACCGCGCGTCCAGACGCAGCACGGTGGCCAAACCCAGCACGCCCGCGATCACGATCGCGACGTTGGAGCCGCTGACCGCGGTCAGGTGGGTCAGCGACGTGGTCCGCATGGCCTCGCGGTCCTCCTCCGGTAGCAACCTGGTGTCACCCGTGACGAACCCCACGAGCAGCCCGCCGACCCGGTCGTCGAGGTGGTGCGTCGCGGCGGCACGTACCCGGGCCCGTACGTGCTCTGACGCCGCCGACAACGTCCCCGGGTCGGCCACCGTCACCCAGCGCTGCGGATCGAGCACGGCGACCGCGTGCTGCCGGGCGAGCCAGGTCCCGTACCCGCCTTCCGGCAACGGCCGAGCGGTCACCTCGCCGGCCCATCGCTCACCGAGCGCGGGCGGCTCGGCGTCGAGCGTCAGCGCCGCCCGCTCCCTGGTCGGTACACCGTCGACCTCGTCGACCCGCACGAGGACGTGCCATCCGCTGGCGATCGGGCGTGGCTCGCTGGCCACCGTGGCGAGCACCGTGGCACCGCCACCGTGGGCGGCCAGGGCGGGGAGCGCGCCGTGGTGGGCGGCGTCGACCCTGAGCACCGCGCCACCGGCCGAGACCGTCGCGACCGCCACGAGCGTGACGAGACCGGCGCCCACCGGCAGGTACGTCCCATCTCCGTACCCGCGGCCGACCAGGCACACGCCCACCGCCACGGCGACCGCGACGACCGCGAGCAAGACCCCCGCCCCCGCCGGTGCGGCGACCTGTTCGCCGAGCAACGCGCCGGAGACCGACGCGATCGCCCAGCCGGGAACCGGTCCGAGGACCCGCCCGAGCGAACGCTCCGCGGCGGGTCCGTCATCGGCCGCCTCCGCCGGCCCCGGCCGCTGCCTCCCGCCCCCACCGTCCCGTCCGTCACCTGACCCGCCGGCTGGTTCGTCGCGACCCTCCCCCGGACGAGCATGCGTCACGACACGCTGACCAGCGGCGCGAGCCGCTGGAAGGTCGCCTCACCGATGCCGGGGACGTCGCGGACGTCGCCCGGTGTCGCGAACGGTCCGGCGGTCGCGCGATGCTCGACGATCGCCGCGGCTCTCGCCGGCCCGATGCCGGGGAGCTGCTCCAGCTGCTCCTCGTCCGCGTGGTTCAGGTCGATCGGATCCGGCTCCGCACCGACCTCGGAGCCGCCACCGTCCCCGCTCCCCTGCTCCCCGGAGGGGGTCGAGGCCTGGCCACCACCCTGCGGTCCCACCGTCTCCGGCGGCTCCTCGCCCTCGCGCGGGACGTGCACGAGCTCGCCGTCACCCACGGGTCGAGCCAGGTTCACCCGCTCGGGTTCCGCATCGTCGGTGAGGCCCCCGGCGGCCGCCACCGCCTCACCGACCCGGCTCCCGGCGGGCAACGTGGCCAGCCCGGGCTCGGCCACGGCGCCCGACACGTGCACGACGACCTCCCCGTCGTCCTGCTCCGCCTCGGCCCCGGGCGCAGCGTCGGCCTGGCCGGCGGCGGCGCTCCCCTCGGTGCCCGGGTCGTCGCCGACGCCGTCGTCCTCTCCCCCGGTCGGTCCGGTCGTCGGGTCCCCGTGGTCGTGGCCCGCGTGCGCGGCGTGGGCTCCCCCGTCGGTGGCAGGGCCCGAACCCGTCACGTCCTCGCCCGGCGCCGGACCGTCGAGCGCACCGGAGGCGTCGACCCCCGCACCCACCGCGGCAGCGCCCGACCCGGTGTCGGTCTCCACCGCAGAGCTCGTCGTCTCCGGACGCTGGACCGCCTGACCCCACCACACCAGGGAGCCGACCGCCGCACCGACGACCAGCACCGTCAGCCCCACGGCCTCCGCCGGCGTGGGCCGGAACCACGCGGCCAGCCGCTCACCCCGTGTCGGGGCGGGGTCGACGTCGACGCCGACGTCGACGTCGTCGCGGTCTGCCGACTCGGCTCTGCGGAGGTCCATGCGGTGAAGGCTGCCGCCCTGCCGGCGGTCGGTGACCCCGGACCCTCCGGATGCTGTGGAAAGGGTCACCCCGGCCGCCGTCCCGACCGGCGAGATCGCTCAACCGCCCCCGTCCGCGTCCTCGACCGACGCCTGCTCGGCCCGCTCGGCCTCCTCGCCCGACCCCTCCTCCGGCTCCTCCTCCGACGCCACCTCCGCGTCGTCGACGGGGACGACGGCCACCCCCACGGCACCCGGCCCCACGTGCGTGCCCACGATGGGGCCGATCAGGGCCTCCAGCCCCTCGCGCACCGTGACGCGGGAGCCCAGTCGCTGCCACAGCTGCGCGGCGCGTTCCGGCGCCACGGCGTGGACCACCACCGCGTCGACCACGCGACCGTCCGCGGCCTCCGCCACGAGCTGCGCGACCCGGTCGAGGGCTCGGGTCCACGTCCTGACCCGTTCACGGACCTCGACCCGGCCCTCCTCGGTGAGCTGGAGGACGGGCTTGACCCGGAGCGCCGTCCCGACCGCCGCCTGCGCTCCGGTCAGCCGGCCGCCACGACGCAGGTTCTCGAGGGTGTCGACCACGATCAGGCTGGTCGAGCGGGCCGTCACGGCCTGTGACGCGGCGACGACCTCGGCGACCGAACCGCCCCGCTCCGCGACCCGGTGGGCGGCGAGAGCGGCCAGACCGAGCGCCCCGCCCACGAGCCGGGCGTCGACCACCTCGACGGGGATGTCGGCGTGGGCCGCCCGGTCGCGGGCGAGCGACACGGTCCCCGACAGCGCCGCGGAGCAGTGGATCGACACGACCGCGTCGTAGCCCTCGTCGACGCAGTCCGCGTAGGCCTCCTCGAACCACGCCGGCGCCGGCTGCGAGGTGGTCGGCAACCGGCGGCTCTCCGCCAGCCGGTCGTAGAACGCCTCGTGCTCGAGGGTGACCCCCGCGATGTGGGAATCGCGGTCGAACGTCACCGACAGCGGCACGACCCGCAGGCCCAGGGACTCCACCAGCTCCCGAGGCAGGTCACAGGTCGAGTCGGTGACCACCGCGACCCCGCCCATGCGCGCCCCGTCAGCTCGGACCTGCTCGGAGCGTGCAGCCTACGGAACGTCGTGGCGCTCGGGATCGTCCCCCTCGGTGGCCGGCGGCTCCGGGGGACGGAGCAGCATCGGCAGACCGGCGACGGACGGCAGCCACGCCTCCAACAGCCGGTAGACGACCACCACCGAGGTCGCCGAGGACAGGGTGAGGCCGAGCGCGACGAAAGCCGTCACCATGCCGCCCTCGACGAAGCCCACCCCTCCAGGGGTCACGGGCACGGCGGCACCGACCTGCGACGCCGCGAACCCGACGAGCAGGACCGTGACACGCGGCGTCTCGCCGAACGCGACGAACACCAGCGCCAGGGAGGCGACGTCAGCCGCCCACTTCACCACGGACCAGCCGACCACCGGCGCGAGCTCGGCGGGCCCGAGTCCACGTCGCGCGACGCGTCGCCAGGTCTCGCGCCAGCCGTCGGCGCGTTCGTGGATACGCGGGTGCAGACGTCGGGCACGTGCGATCGCCCGGTACCCCAGCCGGGGGGTGCGAAGCGCCGCGACGATCCCCACGACGATCGCCAGCAACGCGACCAGCAGCAACGACCCCACGAGCAGGTAGGCACCGGCCAGCTCCCCGGTGACGACGGCGGCGGCCAGACCCACGACCCCGAAGCTCATGATCGTGGTCAGGCTGACGGGGCCGGTCAGCGCCGCGCTCCCGAACGCCGCGGCCGCCGGCACCCCCGCAGCCGTCAGTCGCTCCACCACGACGGCGGCTCCGAGCGCCCCTCCGCCCGGCAACGTGTGGCTGACGGTGAACGCGCTCATCGACGCGTTCAGCGCGTGCCGGTAGCGGACGCTGGCGCCGGTGGCGCGGACGCTCCCCCGGTGCACGAGCGGCCAGGCCAACGCCACCACCACCTGAGCGAGCACGGCCGCCCCGAGCGGTGGCACCGCCGCCTCGTCGACCGCCGCCAGCACGTCCTGTGCGCCGGTGATCACGACGCCCGTGCCGTAGGTCACGATCACGACGACGAGCAGTATCGCCACCGCACGACGGCGCGAGCGCCACGACGGTGCCGTCCCCTGCCCCGACCCCTCGTTCACGGCTGGTCCCGCCATCCGCTCCGGGTCAGGCGGCGACGCTCCTCGATGTCCTCCCGGATCGTGTCCTCCCGGATCGGACCGCTCCGATCCATCCTGCGAGACCGCCGGTCCTTCGGGCCGCCCCCGGTCAGCCGTCGACCACGAAGTTCAGCAGCTTGTCCGGCACGAAGATCGCCTTCCTGACCTGGTCGCCGAGGTGCTGGGCCACGTTGGCGTCCGACCGCGCGGCGGCCTCGGCCGCCGGCTGATCCGCACCCGCCGGAACCGTCACCCGTCCACGGACCTTGCCGTTGACCTGCACGACGAGCTCGACCTCCTCGTCCACCAGCAACGACAGGTCGGCGTCCGGCCAACGCTCCGCATGGATCGAAGCCGTGTGACCGAGCCGCGCCCACAGCTCCTCGGTGATGAACGGGCACACCGGAGCCAGCAGGAGCAACAGGGTCTCGATCGCCTCGCGGACCTCGGGGCCGCCGCGGCCGGCCCGGGTGGCGTCCAGCACAGCGTTCGTGAGCGACATCATCTTCGCGATGGCGGTGTTGTACTTGCGCGCCGCCATGTCCTCGCCGGCGCCGACGATGGCCTCCGCGGTCGCTCGACGGAGCGTCACCGCGGCAGCG
Organism: Nitriliruptoraceae bacterium; assembly: GCA_007118045.1. GTDB lineage: Bacteria > Actinomycetota > Nitriliruptoria > Nitriliruptorales > Nitriliruptoraceae > SKTG01. The sequence goes on along the minus strand of SKTG01000412.1, from coordinate 3,465 downwards.
GTGTCGATGGCGGCGTCGCCGACGTCCTCGCGGGCGAGCTGCGCCATGGTCAGGCGCCACACCCGCGAGAGCCACTTGTGCATCCCGGTCGGCGAGACGTCCGCCCAGTCGATGTCGTCCTCGGGCGCGGACGCGAACAGGAGCGTGCCCCGCAGCGTGTCCGCACCGAACGTCTCGTACACCTCACCCGGGACGACCAGGTTGCCCTTGGACTTGGACATCGAGGCGCCGTCCATGATGACCTGCCCCTGGTTGAGCAACGCCTGGAACGGCTCGTCGGCGGCGACGTGGCCACGATCGCGCATCGCCTTGACGACGAATCGGCTGTACAGCAGGTGCAGCGTCGCGTGCTCGACGCCTCCGGTGTACTGCTCGACCGGCAACCAGCGGCCGGCGGCCTCGGTCGGCCACGCCCGCTCGGTGTCGCGCGGCGACAGGTACCGGAGGAAGTACCACGACGAGTCGACGAAGGTGTCCATCGTGTCGACGTCCCGCGTGGCGTCCTCGCTACCGCAGCTCGGACAGACGACGTCGTGCTTGAACGTCGGATGCTGGTCCAGAGGTGAGCCCTGGACCTGGAAGTCGAGGTCGTCGGGCAGCTCCACCGGCAGGTCCGCGAGCGGCACCGGCACCTGGCCGCAGCTCCCACAGTGCACGATCGGGATCGGCGCACCCCACGAGCGTTGCCGGGAGATCAACCAGTCGCGCAGCCGGAAGTTCACCCGCTGGCTGCCCCAACCCTTCGACTCGACGTCCGCGACGATGCGTTCCTTGGCCTGTTCCCACGGCAGCCCGTCGTACGCGCCGGACGCGACCATCACGCCGGGCCCCACGTAGGCCTGATCCATCGTCGCCGGGTCCAACGGGTCGAGCAGCTCACCGTCCGGGCCGGTCGGGTGGATGATCACCCGGATCTCCAGCCCCTCCTGCTTCGCGAACTCGAAGTCACGCTGGTCACCGATCGGGACCGCCATGATCGCGCCGGTGCCGTAGTCCATCAGGACGTAGTCCGCCGCGTAGGCGGGGATGTCCTCGCCCGTGAACGGGTTGACGACCTCGAACGGCAGGCGGTAGCCGCGCTTGCCGGCCTGCCGCTCGATGTCCGAACGTCGCGACACGTCGGCGAGGTAGGCGTCGTACGCCTCGTCGCCCGCCATCCGTCTCGTCACCGTCGGGTGCTCCGGGGCGAACACGAAGTAGGTCGCCCCGAAGATGGTGTCCGGCCGCGTCGTGTAGACGACGATCTCGTCGTCGCCGTCGGTCGTCCGGAAGGTGATCTCCGCACCCTCCGAGCGGCCGATCCACGCCCGTTGCGCGTTCTTGACCCGGTCCGGCCAGTCGATCGTCTCGAGGTCGTCGAGCAGCTCGTCCGCGTAGTCGGTGATCCGGAAGAACCACTGGGTACGCGGGACGCGCTGGACCTCGGCGCCGGAACGCTCGCCTCGGCCGTCGACCACCTGCTCGTTGGCCAGCACGGTCTGATCGACCGGATCCCAGTTGACGAGCGCCTCGCGCCGGTAGGCCAGACCCGCGTCGAACAGCTCGAGGAACAACCACTGGGTCCACGCGTAGTAGGCGGGGTCACAGGTGTAGAGGACCGTGTCCCAGTCGAACGAGTAGCCCAGGCGCGCGATGGTGCTTCGCTGCTCCTCGATGTTGGCGTAGGTCCACGCCTTCGGGTCCGCGCCGCGGGTCCGCGCGGCGTTCTCCGCCGGCAGGCCGAACGCGTCCCAGCCGATCGGGTTGAGCACCGTGTGGCCCGTCATCCGCAGGTGCCGCACCAGCGCATCGTGGATCGAGAAGATCTCCGCGTGCCCCATGTGCAGGTCGCCGGACGGGTACGGGAACATCGTCAGCGCGTAGTAAGGAGCGTGTACGTCTTCCGGGGCGTCGTGGCGCAGCTCGGTGGGGAGGCTGTAGGTCCGCTCCTCGAACCAGCGTTGCGCGATGCGGGGTTCGATCGAGAGCGGGTCGTAACGCTCGGACTCACCGTCGCCGGCCGCGGGGGCGGCCGCCGGGGCCTCGGTGGGCGCGGCGGGGACATCGGACATGTGGCGATCCGGCCTCTCATGCGTGGAACCAGGGAGCGTAGCGACCGCCTCCCACCCGACCCGGTCCGCACGCTCGTGCCCGTTCGCGCCCGCTGAGCCCCACGGGTACGCTCGCGCGCCGCGCGGGCACTCGCCCGCCATCTCGGGCCGGTAGCGCAGTCCGGCAGCGCACCTCCATGGCATGGAGGGGGTCGTGGGTTCAAATCCCATCCGGTCCACCCCACACGTTCCTTCGTGAGCCCCGGCGGCAGCCGGGGCTCGCCACGTCCACGGCCCGGCGACCGGCGGCCAACGCGTGTGATGGGGAGGACGGCGTGACGACCCGGTTGGTGGACCGCTACGAGCTGGGCCGCGAGCTCGGACGCGGCGGCATGGCCAAGGTCGTGGCGGCCCACGACCTCGAGACCGGCTACCCGGTCGCGGTCAAGCTGCTCACGGCCGTGGCCGACCCGGTCGCCCGTGCACGCTTCCTCCGCGAAGCCCGGAACGCCGCGCGGATCCGCCACCCCGCCGCCGTCGCCGTGTACGAGAGCGGAGAGGCCGACGGTCAGCCCTACATCGTCATGGAGCTGCTCCGCGGCCGGACCCTCGGCGAACAGTTGCGTCGCGTCGGCCCGTTGACGGTCCCGGACGCCGTGCGCGTGACCCGTCGCGTGTTGGCGGCCCTCGGCGTCGCGCACGACGTCGGGGTCGTCCACCGCGACATCACTCCCGCCAACGTGTTCCTGCTGGACGAAGGTGGGGTCAAGCTCGGCGACTTCGGGATCGCCAAGGCCCTGGACGACAGCTCCTCGCACCTGACCGCCACCGGGGCCGTGATGGGGACCCCGACCTACCTCGCACCGGAGCTGATCGAGGGCGGCGAAGCGAGCCCGGCGAGCGACCTGTACGGGGTCGGCTGCCTGTTGTACGCCGAGCTGGCCGGTCGACCGCCCTTCCACGAAGGCGGTCCCGTCGCCGTCGCGTACGCCCATCGCCACCAACCCATCCCCCCGGTCGCCCGCCACCGCCCCGAGCTGCCGCAGGAGCTCGTGGACGTCGTCGACCGGGCGCTCGCGAAGGTCCCGGACGAGCGTTTCCCCGACGCCCCGGCCATGAAGGCGGCGCTGGAGGCGGTCCCGCGAATCGACCCTGCAGCAGACCGCGGCAGCCCGATCGTCGTTCCCTCGACGTCGCCGGCCGACGCCCCACGCTCACCGGCCGAACCGGCGGCCGGGCCGCTCGCCGCCGAACGACCCGGCAGACCCCGGGCGACGGAGGCCGAGGTGCCCGCCAACCCCCCACGTACGACCACGGAGGAGCCCAGCGGCGAGACGAACGCCACGCGTGCGTCCGTGGCCTCCCGCGTCCCCTGGACGCTGCTGCTGGTGCTGATCGTGCTGGCAGCCACCTGGTACCTGACCGGGATGCCGGG
>SKTG01000495.1 GCA_007118045.1 Nitriliruptoraceae bacterium | reverse complement strand
GGTCGGCGCCTCAGTTCTTGGCGGCCTGTTGCTCCTGCTCGGCGATCTGGCGGTGGACGTCCTCCATGTCCAGGGCCTTGATCTGCTCGATCAGGTCCACCAGCGACTCCTTCGGGAGCACACCGGCCTGGTTGAACACCAGCACGTTGTCCCGGAAGGCCATCAGCGTCGGGATGGAGCGGATCTGGAAGGCGGCCGCAAGCTCCTGCTGTTCCTCGGTGTCGACCTTGCCGAACACGACGTCGTCGAAGTCGGCGGCCGTCTCCTCGTAGATGGGAGCGAACATCTTGCACGGGCCGCACCAGTCGGCCCAGAAGTCGACGAGCACGATGTCGTTCTCGTCGATGGTCTCACGGAAGTCGGCGGCGGTCAGGTCCTGTGGGGTGGCCACGGTGGCTCCTCGGGGCTGTGGTGACGGGTGAGATGAGGGGGGTGAGCGACCCGGATCGATCGCGTTCGTGGCTAGGAACGCGGCCTCCCCGTCGGGCATTCCCGGCGGTCGCCGCGGGGACGCGGCGGTGTGCACCCACCGAACGGCCAGTGGACCGGTCGGTCGGGGTCGCCGCGCGCCAGCAGCGAGCCGGCCTGCTCCCATAGGGGGTTCCCGCACCGCGCACCCACGACGGTCCCCGGCCCGTCGCCCACGACCCCGCGTCCAGAGGGAGCAGCGATGACCAGCAGCACGCAGCCCAGCCACGGCAGCGGCTCCACCGCTCGTCGCAGCGCCGAGGAGCGCCGCGAACAGCTGATCGACGCGGCCGTCGAGGTGATCGCTGACGACGGTCTCACCCGGGCCACCACCCGGGCCATCACCGACCGGGCGGGGCTCGCCCTGGGCGCGTTCCACTACGTCTTCGACTCCAAGGACGAGCTCCTCGAAGCCGTCATGCAGCGGGTCGTCCGGAAGATCGATGCCACCCTGGGCGCCCACGCGGAGCAGGTCGAGCCGACCTCCGGCCGGACCTCCGGCCGGACCTCCGACGGATCGGAGGGAGTGGTCGAGGTCCTGGCGCGGTTCCTGCGGGGGGCGTGGGCCTACTTCCAGAGCAGCCGCGCGCTGCAACTGGCCCAGTTCGAGCTGACGCTCCACGCCCTGCGCGAGCCGGACAAGCACCACCTCGCCGTCCAGCAGTACGACCTGCTGGTTGGGACCCTGAGTGAGATGCTCGGTGCGTTCACCGACGAGCTCGACGCCGCCACCAGCGACGAGCTCGCCCGCTACGTCGTCGCCACCATCGACGGCCTGCTGCTCCAGTGGCTCGTCGACCGTGACGCGGACGCCGCCAGTCGACGGCTGAGCCGCTACGTGGCGACCCTGCCGGCGATCGTGGCCGCCCACACCGCACGTTGAGCTCCCCGCGGCGCGTGCGGCGGTGAGCTCCACCGCGAGCCTGGCCAGGAGCGTCGCCGGCGGCCTCACCGGGGCGGGACCGTCGCTGGGGGCGGACTCACACCCCCAGCGTGCGGCCGATGATCTCCTTCATGATCTCGTTCGTCCCGCCGTAGATGCGCTGGACGCGGGCGTCCACGTAGGCCCGGGCGATCGGGTACTCGCGCATGTAGCCGTAGCCGCCGTGCAGCTGGACCCCGGCGTCCACCACCTCACCGAGCAGGTCGGTCAGCCACCACTTGGCCATCGCGGCGTCCTCGACGCTCAGCTGGCCCTCGTTGTGGAGCATCGTGCACCGGTCGGCGAACTGCTGGCCGATCGTGATCTTGGTGTGCAGCTCGGCCAGGGTGAACCGCGAGTGCTGGAAGGACCCGATCGGCCGTCCGAAGGCCTCGCGCTCCTTGCAGTAGGCCAGGGTGGCGTCGAAGGCCGCCTTGGCCCCGGCGATGGCGGCGATGCCGATCCCGAGACGCTCCTGCGGCAGCGCCTGCATCAGGTAGACGAAGCCGTGCCCCTCCTGGCCGAGCAGGTTGTCGGCGGGCACGCGCACGTCGGTGAAGAACAGCTCCGCGGTGTCCTGGGCGTGCATGCCGATCTTGTCGAGCTTGCGTCCCCGCTCGAAGCCCTCCATCCCCCGCTCGACCACCAGCAGGCTGATGCCGCCGTGGGTGGACGTCGGGTCGGTCTTGGCGCAGACGATGACGAGATCGGCCTGGATGCCGTTGGTGATGAAGGTCTTGGCGCCGTTCAGCAGGTAGCTGCCGTCGTCCTGCCGGATCGCGGTGGTCGACATCGAGGCGAGATCGGAGCCGGTGCCGGGCTCGGTCATCGCGATCGCGGTGATGACCTCGCCCGAGGCCATGGGCGGGAACCAGCGTCGCTTCTGCTCCTCGGTGGCATGGGCGAGGAAGTAGGGGACGATCACATCGTTGTGTAGCGGGAAGCCGACCCCCGAGGCGCCGACCTTGGCCAGCTCCTCGGTCACGATCACGTTGTAACGGAAGTCGGCCACCCCGCCCCCGCCGTACTCCGTCGGGACGTCGGTGCACAGCAGGCCGAGGGCTCCCGCCTTGGTCCACAGCTCCCGCGGCACGAGGCCGTCGCGCTCCCACTCGTCGTGGTGGGGGACCACCTCGTCGGCGACGAACCGGGCGACCAGGTCCCGGAACCCCTCGTGCTCCTCGGTGAAGATGTCGCGCTGCACGCTCCGCCCCTCC
>SKTG01000338.1 GCA_007118045.1 Nitriliruptoraceae bacterium | reverse complement strand
TACTCGTCGCTCTCACGGCTCCGCGAGATCCCGTTCGACATCCTCAAGATCGATAGGTCGTTCCTCGAGGACATCACGAGCCGTCACACCCCGACCCCGATCCTGCAGGCGTTGTTCTCCATCAGCGACAGCCTGGGGCTCGACGTCGTGGCCGAGGGGGTCGAGACGCCGGTCCAGCTCGCGGTCATGCTGGCCCACGGGTGCGCCTTCGCGCAGGGGTACCTGTTCAGTCGCCCCCTACGGGCAGAGGAGCTCGAGCCCTGGCTGGAGCGCGACGTCGTCTGGGATCCCCCGGCGATCGCCAGCGAGGCCACGGCACCCCGAACCTCCCCTCGGCTCCAGCAGCTGCTCGACGAGCTCGTGTCCGACGACGAACCGTCGGCGCACGTGCTCGGCGACGTGCTGACGATCGTGGCGGAACTGACGGGACTGGGATCCGTCTACCTCACGCGGATCGACCTGCGCGAGAACGTCCAGGAGGTCGTCGCCGCCCGCGATCCCGGCACGCTCGGGATACGGACGGGTCTGCGGGTGCCGTGGTCCGACACGCTGTGCCACCGGGCGTTGCAGGACGGTGTCCCCGTCATCCAGGACGCGCGGACCCAGCATCCCGACCTCGAGGTGGTCCGCCACGTCGGCATCCGGACCTACGTCGGGGTCGAGGTGCGCGGGCCGAAGGGAGGCCTTCGGGGCACGCTCTGTGGGGTCGCCGACACCGTCACCGAGATCTCCGACGAGACCGTGGCGACGCTCCGTTGGATCGCCCGGCTGCTCTCCGAGCCGCTGATCGCCGCGGCGTCCCGGCCCACGAGCCTCTGAAGGACGTCCATGCCGCGAGCCGGTGAGCGTCGAGGTGGTCACGGCCCACGGTCGGTCGAGGCCATCCGGCGCTTCCGCCGACCCGGCGCGCGGGATCGCCGTGGGACCGTCGCGGCACGGCCCCGCACGCTGCTGGAGCGGGTCCGACGGCAGTTCACGGCGCTGTTCGTCCTGGTCACGTTGCTCGGCATCCTGGACCTCACCCGGCTGCCGGATCTCAGCACCACGGCGACGGTGACGTTCGTCGCCGGCCACCTGGCGTTGGCGCTGTGGGGGGTCGGCCTCTACCGGACGGGGGGCCGGCACCCATCGGTCGACCTGCTGGTGCCGATCCTGATCGCGCTCATCGGTGCCGCGGCCGGCGACTACGACCAGGTGTTCCCCCGGCTCTACCTCGCCGTCTTCCTGAGCGGGCTGTACGGCCCACCCCGGCGCGCGGTGGGTGCCGCGGCCATGTTCCTGCTCGGTTACGAGGCGGCCGTCTACGCGACGCACGGCCTTGCCGGGTTCACGTTGGCGCAGCTCGGCTCGAACGTCGTGGGCGTCGCCGCGGTCACCTACGCGATGCAGACGCTCGGGTCGGTGCTCGAGCAACAGGAGCTGGCGGCGCGCCAGGAGGCCACGCTGGCGACCGCGAGCGGGTCGCTGCTCTCGGCGCGCACGGTCGATGAGGTGGCCGACGCTGCGTTGGTCGCCGTGAGCGAACTGGTGGACCCGGAGAACCTGCGGGGCACCCACGTGTCCCTCTGGCGGCAGGAGGGCGAGGCGCTGCTGCGTGTCGGCTTCCGGGGGGAGTCGTTCGGCCCCGCGGAGCTCCCACTCGGTGCGCTGTCCCGTGAGGTGGCCGCGGCCTACCGGTCGGGGGTGCTGCTGGAGCTCGACGCCGACCAGATGCGCCGCGCCGGTCTCGCACTCGGTTCGACGCGGACGTTCGCACAGGGCCTCGTGGTCCCGGCCCTGGCGTCGGGGATCCCGCTCGGGGCCCTGTTCGTCGCTTCGCACGAGGCCTTCGACGGTCCGGTGGCCTCGCTCCTGGAGCGATTCGTCCACGAGGTCGCGCTCGCCGACGTCCTGGTACGTCGCAGTCACCTGCTCTCCGCGGTCGTCGAGCGGTCGGCGGACGGCATCCTGCTGGTGTCGAGACACGGCCGGATCGAGTTCGCCAGCCGGGCTACCGCTCGCCTCGCCGGTCGCCCCGTCGCCACCCTGATCGGCGAGCCCGTGGGCTCGTTGTTGCTGCGGACGAGCGGCGAGGGGCATCGCCCGGTCGGGTCGCTCGCCGAGGTCGAGTCGTACGCCGACCAGCTGGGCATCGCGGGACCCGACGGCCACCGGCAGATCGAGGCCACCGTCAGCCCGATCGGTGCGGACGGGGTCGTGTTGAACCTGCGCGACGTGACGCGACGCCGCGTGCTCGAGGACGAGCTCGCCCACGTCGCACTCCACGACCTGTTGACCGACCTCCCGAACCGCCGGATGTTCTTCGACCGGCTGACCCACGCGGTGCACCGCAACGAGCGGTACGGGTCGCTGCTGGCCGTCGCGATCGTGGACCTCGACGGCTTCAAGAACGTCAACGACCGTCTCGGCCACGAGGCCGGGGACGGGGTCCTGACCGAGACAGCGACCCGGCTCCGTCGCGGTCTGCGACGAGGTGACACCGCGGCGAGGCTCGGAGCGGACGAGTTCGCGATCCTGCTCGAGGACCTCGCCTCGACGGACGACGCACGCGCCATGCTCGAGCGGCTCGTGGAGGACCTGAGCGCTCCGCTCGAGCTCCCCGGGGCCACGATCGTGCTGTC
>SKTG01000337.1 GCA_007118045.1 Nitriliruptoraceae bacterium | reverse complement strand
GCTCAGGTCGTCACCCCGGTCGGCAGCTTCCTGCGGCCCGGCCACCCGATCGTGGAGGTCGACCGGTCCCCCGTCGACGAGGACGCCATCCGATCCGCGGTCGAGGTCCACGACGCTCGTGGACCGACCACCACCATCGGCTTCGGTCTCGACCAGCTCGTCGACGTCGGACAGCACGCGCTGCTCGCCAGCGAGAACGACTCCGCGACCGCCCATGAGGTGCTGCTCCACCTCGGCGCCTGCATCGAGGCGCTCCTGCAACACTCGCCGCGAGCCACGATCCACCTGGACGATGAGGATCGGGCGGTGCGGTCACCTCCCGAACCGGGCGCCAGCGTGCACGTCGGTCGCGCGTTCCGTCGGTTGCGACCCGGTGCGGCGAAGCAGATCGAGGCCAGCCGCGACGTGCTCGAGACGTTGGGGACCGTGCACCGGGCCGCCGAGCGGGTCGAGGACGAGGCCACCATCAACGCCGTGCGCAGCGAGGCCGCGGAGCTGCTCGAGCTCCAGGAGAAGCTGGGCGTGATGACGCATACGGAACTGAACGAGCTCACCCAGCTCGCACGCCACCTGGTGCTGCTCGACGAGTGACGGGACCACGGCCTCGGATCCGGCCACGCCCCGACCTTCCCGACCCGGTGGCCCTTCCCGTCGGCCGGACCTGGAGGCTTCTCGGCCCGACCTGCTGGTCCGCCCGGTGGCCCGCTTCAGCCGTCCCGACGCAGGAACGGCGGCTTGACGACCTCGCCGGCGGTCGGCCGACCCCGGATGTCGACCTCCACCCGGTCGCCGGGACCGAGCGGGTCGTCGAGGTAGGCGAGCGCGATGGGCCGCCCCAGGGTGGGTGAGACCGTGCCCGAGGTGATGTAGCCGACGGTGGCGCCGGAGCTGCGGACCAGCATCTCCGCCCGGGCGGGGCGTCGCCCCTCGACCTGGATGCCCCAGAGCCGCTGCTCCGGACCCCGGTCCTTGATGGCCGCGAGCGCGCTCGAGCCACGGAAGGGTTCGCGGTCGAGCTTGACCGCCCAGCCCAGCCGGGCGGCGTACGGGGAGGTCCGCACGGACAGCTCGTTGCCGTGCAGCGGGAGACCGGCCTCCAGGCGGAGCGTGTCACGCGCCCCCAGTCCGCACGGGGTCACGCCGTTCTCGACCAACCCGGCCCACAAGGGCAGGGCGGCCGCGTTCTCGACCACCATCTCGACACCACGCTCGCCGGTGTAGCCGGTGCGCGCGAGCCAGCCGGAACCGGCCGCCGAGTCCACGGGTACGACGCCGAAGCTCGAGGTGCCGTTGGCCAGTCCCGTCCCGGCATCGAGGGTGGCCAGCGTGGCGTCCACGAGGTCGAGCGATACCGGGCCCTGCACGGCCAGCACGGCGTACTCGCCACTGCGGTCGTGGACCGTCGCGTCCCGGTCCGGGGTGGCGAGCTCCAGGGCCCGCACGACGGCCGCCGTGTTGGCGGCGTTCGGCACCGCCAGCCAGCGGTCCGATGCCAGCCGGTAGACGATCAGGTCGTCGACGATGCCACCGCGCTCGTCGCAGCAGAGGGTGTACTGCGCGCCACCGTCATCGATCCTCGCGGGGTCGTTGGTGAAGGTGGCGGCCACGACAGCGGTCGCGTCCGGCCCCTCCACGAACACGGTGCCGAGGTGCGAGACGTCGAACACCCCGGCGTGGTCGCGCACCGCCGCGTGCTCGTCCAGGGTGCCGGCGAAGCGGATCGGCATGGCCCACCCGGCGAAGGGCCCGAGCTTGGCTCCCGCCTGCTCGTGGTGGTCGGTGAGGGCGGTGCGGCGCAGATCGTCCACGGCGGCCTCGTCTCCGGTCTCGGTGCCGCGGTCGACGGTCACCGCGGGCCACGCACGCTAACGGCCGGATGCCACCGCGGCCACGACGCCGGAACGCCCCTCGGTCCCAGTCGAGCTGTCGCGAGCCCCACCCGCGCGCGCCGTGGCGACCCACGGCCACCGACCTCCGGACGGGCGTGCGGACGTCCCGGGGGCCGTGGGGTCCCGGGGGCACCTGCAGCGGGTGGCGGCCGTCGGCTAGCGTCGGTCACCGTCCGGCCCCGCCGGGGTGAGCCGCGGTCCCGCCGCCGGTGTCCCGACGGGACCGGGACGACCCGACGAAGTCGCCGACCGTGCCGGCGCCCCCTGGCTCCGGCGCCCCGAGCACGAGGAGCCTGACCGTGGCCGAGGTCGAACTGCCCCAGCTGGGCGAGTCCGTCGAGGAGGGCGTGATCACCGCCTGGTTGGTGGAGGTCGGCGACGAGGTCGAGGTCGACCAGCCGATCGTCGAGATCTCCACCGACAAGGTCGACACGGAGATCCCCTCCCCCGTCGCCGGCACGGTGAGCGAGCTGCGGGTCGACGTGGACGACACCGTCGAGGTCGGCCAGGTCATCGCCGTGATCGGTGAGGGCGCGAAGGCCGAGGGCGGCGACGACTCGGCCGACGACGGTGGTCAGGAGCAGGACGCCGCCGAGGACACGGACGCGGGCGAGGCCGGGAGCGCGGACGAGGGCGAAGGAGCTCCCGCTGCCGAGACCGCCGACGACGAGGGCCAAGCGGCCGCCTCGTCGCGCGACGAGGGCGCGGCGGCCCCCGCCGGCGAGCGCCTCG
>SKTG01000290.1 GCA_007118045.1 Nitriliruptoraceae bacterium | reverse complement strand
GGTCCCACCACGCGAGGCAGTCGATGGCGGCCCGGTGGGGCGAGCGGACCGTGTCGGTGAACGGTGTGGCGGGCACGTGCTCGGACGGACAGGCGTCGCGCGGCACGGCGGCACCGGCCGGATCGGGCTCCGCGAGGTCGGGGCTGACCACCAGGGCGAGGACCATCGCCAGGAGCGCCGCACCGGTGACACCCCGCGTCGCGGGGGAGCGACGCCTCCGCCACGAGCCGTCCGGTGGCGGACCACCGTCGGTGGCGCGAGCCGTGGGTGTCGGACGGAGCATGGTGCGTTCCCTCCCGCTCGGACCGGCGCCCGAGCGCGTCGTCGTCAGGTCGGACCGCCCACCGTAGGAGTCGACCGGCCGTGGGGCCACGTCCTCGGCTCCTCGGACGGCCTGGAGGCCCGACAGCTACCGTGGGGCTCCCGATCGGGCCCGCCGCGCCGGCTCCCCGGTCGGTCGCCATCGACAAGGAGCCAGCGTGGACGTCGCGATCCTGCTCGTGTTGTTGTTGTTCGTCGTGGTCGTCGTCGCGCTCGTCGGTTGGGTGGTCGCGGGTTACAACCGGCTCGTGCGTTCGCGCGTGCGCATCGACGAGGCCTGGGCCCAGATCGACACGCAGTTGCAGCGCCGTCACGACCTGATCCCGAACCTCGTGGAGACGGTCAAGGGCTACGCGTCCCACGAACGCGAGACGTTCGAGGAGGTCACGGCCGCCCGTGCCAAGGCGATCTCCGTGGAGACGCCGATGGATCAGGCCGAGGCGGAGAACGGGCTGACCCAGGCGCTCGGCAAGCTGCTCGCGATCACGGAGAACTACCCGGAGCTGAAGGCCGACACCAACTTCCGCCAGTTGCAGGAGGAGCTGGCACACACGGAGAACATGGTCGCCGGTTCGCGGGGCCACTACAACGCCTCCGTGCGTGCCTACGACACCGCACGGCAGGTCTTCCCCACCTCCGTGCTGGCCAGCGCCTTCAACTTCGAGCCGCGGGACTACTTCGAGGTCGAGACCCTGGAGGCCCGGGCAGCACCCGACGTCTCGTTCGATTGAGCGCGCCCGAACCCGGTCGTCGGCGGGTGGTCGGCGCTGGTCGCACAGGTGGGACCCACCATGTCCGGTGAGGGGCTCTACGACGAGCTGCAGCGAGCCAACAAGCGCGCCACCCGCTTCCTGCTCGCCGGATCGGTCGTGCTCGTGGCCGTCATGGTCTGGGTCATCGCCGGCATCGCCATGCCCGAGGCCGCTCTGGACCCGGTCCTCGGGGTGACGGTCACGGCGCTCGGCACCGGGCTCGGGTTGCTGTTCATGTTCATCTCCCTGCGCTCGGGCCCGGCGTTGGCCCTGCGTGCGGCCAAGGCGCGGCCGGTCAGCCGGGACGAGGCCCCGGAGCTGCACAACCTCTTCGACGAGGTGTGCGTCTCCGCGGGGATCATGGGCACGAAGCCCACGCTGCACATCGTCGACGACCCCGCACCGAACGCGTTCGCCACCGGGATGAAGCTCGAGGACAGCCACGTGGCGGTGACCACGGGGCTGGTGGAGCGGCTGCCCCGCTACGAGCTCCGCGCCGTGCTGGCGCACGAGGTCGCCCACATCCTCAACGACGACATCCGCGCGGTGACGGTCGCCGTCGCCACGGCGGGGCTGGTCGCGCTGCTCGCCGACGTGCTGGTGCGGTTCATGTGGCTCGGCGGCGGTCGCCGCGGTGGCGGCGGCCGGTCCAGCGGCGGTGGCGGCGGTGGCGGCCTGCAGATCCTGTTCCTGCTCGTCGGGTTGCTGGCCCTGGTCCTCGCCCCGATCGCGGCGCGCGTGATCCGCTTCGCGGTCTCCCGGCAGCGCGAGTACCTCGCGGACGCGACCGCTGCCGATCTGCTGCGCGATCCGCAGTCGATGGTCAACGCGCTGCGCCGTATCGGTGGCGATGACACCAACCTCAAGGAGTTCGAGGCCGCGACCGCCCACCTCTGGTTCGAGGAGCCGAACGAGACCCGGCCCGACCGGGGACAGCGGGCCAACGCGACCAAGATGGCCCGGCGTTTCGCCACGCATCCGAGCATCACCGAGCGCATCGAGCGTCTGGCCACGCTCAACGCCGGTGCGGTCTCCCTGGACGCGCCGCTGCCCCCACCGCGCCCACCCGGTGGCCCGAGCTGAGACGTGGTCGGTCGGGTCCCGCGTGTCGCCGGGTCCCCGACGGGGGACGCCGGGTTGTCAGGGTGGTCCCGGATGGCGCCACGGCCGCTGCCGTGGGACCTTGGGGTCGACGCTCGCGACAGGACCGGACGCGGGCACCCCACCCGAGGAGAACATCATGACGTGCGTGAGCTGCGGAGCCGCCCTCGACCCGGGCGACGCCGTGTGCGCGACCTGCGGTCAGCCTTCGGACGTCGACGCACCGGTCGGGGGCGCACCGGCCGGCGGCGAGGTCGCCGGCGCGCCATCCACCCCGACCACGGACGCCACCCCGGCCACGGGCACCACGTCCCCGGGGTCGGAACCGCCGTTCGGGGCCGTACCGCCCGGGTCGGTGCCGCCGTTCGGCTCGAGTCCGCCCGGGTCGGCACCCCCGCACGGGTCGACGCCGCCGGGGTCCGAGACATCGTCCGGGGCGACGTCCTCCGGATC
>SKTG01000199.1 GCA_007118045.1 Nitriliruptoraceae bacterium | reverse complement strand
GTCAACGGATGCGACATGCCGGACCTCGGCTGGACGGGCGCCCCGGGGGAGCTCGGGACGGTGCCGGGCGTGCGGTGCTGGTCGGCAGGATAGAGCCGCTCGCGGTGTCGTCGCCCGCCCGCTTGCGCTCGCTCGATCCGGGAACGTGTCGATCCGGGGCGCGGGGACGTGTCCAGAGGTCGATGAGATCGTCGGTGACGCGACGGAGTACGTCGACGGTGAAACATCGCGTGCTCCGGGCCCCGACACGGGCCCTTGCGTCTCGGAGCGGTTGGGTTATCCATGGACGCGGCGTTCGCGAGGTTGCGCGGCCACTCCCGCAACCACAACCGCAAGCTCCACGAGATCGCCCGAGAGGTCGTCAGGGGGAGCTGGCTGCCAGCGACCTGATCTGAGCCGGCGTCGGGGCCTCGCAACCCGTTGCCGTTCCGATGCCAAGCGGTTCCGAGGCAGGTGGCATACGTACGGCCACCGCGTCGGTGACGATCTGCTGGTCGCCGTCGCGCGTCGTCTCGCAGGGCTCGTCCGGTCCGACGACACGCTGGCTCGCGTCTCCGGGGACGAGTTCGTGCTCCTGTGCGAGAACCTGACCGACAGCTCCGACGCGGAGCCGCTATGCCGTGCCTCCCTCGGTCGTCGTGGCGGTCGCGGAACGGAGCGAACTGATCAGCCAGGTCGGTCACTGCCGTCAGGTGCGGATCGGCCCAAGGCTACTTCCACGGGCACCCGATGACGGCCACGGCGATCGAGGAGCTGCTCGGCGGGCACCGTGAAGGCGCCGTGCATCTGCCGGATGCGCAGCTGCCCACGAGGGAGCCGACCCCGTTCGTCCCCACCGGGGCATCGCCGTGGCAACGCGATGAGCGCCGAGCCGGGCCTCTCGAGGGCCGCGTATCCCGTCGGAGCTCCGCTGGGACCTCGCACCGACCCCCGACAGGGTCCCCTGTGGCAGCTCCGGTCGACCCGGGGTCAGGTGTCCGGAGGCGGTGACGGAGCCGTCCCCAGCCCCGACAGGACCCGGAGGGTGAGCTCGCCGAGCCGTTCGAGCGCGTAGCCGCCCTCCTGCAGGAGCACCGTGGGACGGTCCAGGGCCGCGATCGTCCGTCCGAGGTGCTCGAAGCCGTCACCGGTCAGCGCGAGCGAGCCGATCGGGTCGGCGTCCGCCGCGTCGAGCCCCAGCGAGACCACCAGGGCGGTGGGATCGAAGTCCTCCACCACCTCGGCGGCGATCCGGAGTGCGTCGAGGTAGCCCTCGTCCGAGGTGCCGGCGGCCAACGGCAGGTTGCACGTGGTGCCGCGGCCGGGGCCTTCGCCGCGCTCCTCGGCGAAGCCCGAGAAGAACGGGAACAGGTGGTCCGGGTGAGCGTGCAGGGAGACGTACAGCACGTCGGGGTCGCGCCAGAACACGTCCTGCGTGCCGTTGCCGTGGTGCACGTCCACGTCGAGCACCGCGACACGTCCGAAGCGGGAGAGCTCGCGGGCGGCGACGGCCGCATGGTTGAGCAGGCAGAAGCCGCCCAGGTAGTCCGGTCCGGCGTGGTGGCCGGGCGGTCGTGTCAGACCGTAGGTGATCGGTGTCCCGTCGGTCAGCAGCTCGGCCGCGGTCACGGCGACGTCGACGGCGGCACGGGCGGCCGCGTAGGAGCCGGCCACGATCGGGGTCGCCGTGTCGACGCACCACCAACCCGGAGCAGCCAGCGGGGAGGCGCTGGGTCGGCCCCCGCCGGCCCACCGCGGGGAACGGAACGTGTCCGGCAGCATCACCTCGGGTCCGCCGGCGGCCCGCCAGGCGTCGTAGCCGTCCCGCAGGAAGGCGAGCAGCCCGGCGTCGTGGACCGCGGTGATCGTCGCCTCGTCGGCCGGCATGGCGCCGCGCCGCGGCAGGCCGGCGGCGGTCAGCGCCGCCTCGATCGCATCGAGACGTGCCGGACGTTCGTGGCGCGGCGAAACGAGACGTCCGGCGTTCAGTTCGTAGGCGGGGTCGTGACCACGGTGCGCGGGGTCGGTGACGATGACGAGGTTCGGCACGCCGGGGCTTCTCGAAGACGGGCGCGAGCGGTCCGTCCGCCCGGCTGCAGGCCACGCTAGACGCCGTCCCGCCGGCGTCGCGTACGCTGCGGGTGCCGGTCCGTGCGAACCGTTCGCGTCAACTGGTCGGGCCCCGGGCCCGACGTGACGTCCCGCCCCGCCCCCGCTGCCGCCCCAGGAAGCCTCGTGTCCCAGTCCGATCAGGCGGTCGTCACCAGGACGAGCGCGCGGGCGGATGCTCCGGCGCTGAGCCTCACGGACGTGGCGGTCGGCTACGCGGGCACGAGCGTGCTGCGGGACCTCTCGCTCGAGGTGCCGCGCGGAGGGTTCGTCGGTGTCGTGGGCCCCTCGGGCTCCGGCAAGACGACGTTGCTGCGGCTGTTGACCGGCCGGGCGGAGCACCACCGCGGTCACCTCGAGGTGCTCGGCCGGCCGCTGCCGCGCACCGGCGCACCGAGCGGGGTGGGCTACGTGCCGCAGCTGGAGGGCATCGACTGGGACTTCCCGCTCAGCGTTGAACAGGTGGTCCTGCTCGGCGACGCCGCGAACAGCGCCCCGGTGCCGTGGTTCTCGCGCGCCGAGCGACGCCGCGCGGGTCG
>SKTG01000455.1 GCA_007118045.1 Nitriliruptoraceae bacterium | reverse complement strand
TCCCAGATCGAGAAGCAAGAGCATCTGGCCAACTCCGCGTAACGGCCTTCGACCCCGCCCTGCACCTCGGAGAAGCAGGTCGAGAACCCAGCACTCCCGCTCCACAGGGGACGGGTCAGGGAGAGTGGGACCTTCCAGTCCGGGTCCCACGTCGCTTCACCGGGCAGCGGACCATGGTCGGTGTTCCACCCTCTGTCCGCATCGGCCCACGCGCACGCCCGAAGGCTCCGTAGGCAGGACCGACAGGGCGTGCGCGCTTCCGCGCTGTCCACGCGCGCCGTTCCGAACCGGATCGCATGAACCCTGAGCGCAACATGGCAACGCGTCCGTAGGCGCGACCCACCGGACCACCCCATCCCGGCGGCGAACTCCCCGGGGATGTCGGGCACAGGAGCGCTCAGGACGGGATGAACATCCGGATGGTGTCCGCACGCACGCCGTCGTGCGTCATCGCCTCGGCGTCCCCGTCGGTGGTGAGCCACTCCTGGAAGGCGTCCAGATCGGGGATCTCGGCGACGATTCCGACCAGGTTCGACGTCGTGGCATCAACGAACGTGCGATGGGTGACTCCCAGGGCTGGGAAGAGTTCATTCCGCTCGGGGGACGAGACCCAGTGGCCGACGTCGTCGACCTCGTGCGTGATGAGGACGGTGCTCATCGCCCCTCTCCTTTGCTGGTCGTGGGGCGAGCAGATGCCAGTCTGTCTCTGCTGGCTGGTGGCCGGTCCCGCCTGGTCCTGTCATCGGACGGGACCAAGCGTGGCCTGGCGTCAGTACTGGACCGCCTCGACCTCTTCGTACAACTCGAAGCGGGGTGAGGCTGGTGACGCCGGCTCTCCCCATGGCCTCCTTGAGGTCGGGGTTGTGCGTGAACGCTCGTGCGTCGTCGATGTTGGCCCATCCCGCTACGACGATGATGACGTTGGGGTCGTCGACGTCACGGTTGATGCGGTGGAAAGCTGGCTCCACCGTGCTTGGGAGGCAGCGTGTCGAACACCGCCTTCCAGCGGTCGTAGTCCTCGACCTGGTGCTCGACCTGGTGGTTGATGGCCAGTACGTACATCGGTGTGCTCCTGTTCGGTCCCGTCGCCGCTCCCCCCTGCTGGTGGGAGGCTGAGTCCTTCGCGCTACGTGGCCGTGGTCAGCCCGTGGCGACCGGGACATACTCGACGCCAGACCTGACGATGGCTTCGTTCGAGTAGTTGGCGTCGTCAGGCGCCGGGCTTGCGGTACTCGAGCTCTTGTTGGGTGGCAGCGTCGATCTGCTCGGGACTGAGGAGCTTGATGGTCTTCATGTTGACCGCACCAGATGCCGTGAGGCGCAGGCTCACGGCTGCCGCGGTTTCGTCGTCGGGAAGCTCGCAGATGGCATAGACGTCGTCATCACCGAAGGCGTAATCGAGGCTGACGAGGTGACCGCCAAGCTTGGAGGCGAGCGTCTCGATCGCCTTCTGGCGCCCGGTTCCGCCTTCCTTGAGAAGGCCCTGCAGACCTTCAAGCGTGTAGTTCGCACGTATCAAGTACCTGGGCATGCCCACTCCCTGCTGATGGCCCGGCGAGGATGCGAGGCCGTGCTGTGAGCGTCCTCCCTTCCGGAGGCAGGGGAAAGCTGGCCGCGGCCACCACCGAGGGGCCGTGGCTGCTGACGTCTCCCGCCGTCTGCTGACGCCCCGTGCGGCGGTCCGCATGCCCTTGCCCCGCGGCGACGACTGTTGGCTCCTTCAGAGCAAACCCGCGCCACCCTCCACCAATCCGGGCGTGCGCCAACCTACGAGCCACGGGCACCACCGATGCACCGTGAGCGATCCGATTGACCGCGACTGCGAACACGCTGCCCAGAGTGTGGTGGCGGTCCTTGGGCGCCAACCAACCGAGTCGACTGACGCGCAGCGAGAGCTCGGCTCCTCAATCGACGGGCGGTCGCTGTGTGCGGCGCTGGACCGCGCAGAGCTTCCGGGCGAGCACACGAAACGGGACTCGTAGGTGGAACGCGGCGCCACGGTCTGCATGGATCCCGGAGCGATCCGGGGCGTTGCAACCACTACTGGAGCGCGGGCACCCATCACCGTGACGATGCGCGGGTGGGCGTCGACGCCAGCCCGCCCACAGTGATATCGGCAGCGGTTACCGCTACGCGACGGCCGCGGCTGTTCGGACGGGCGCCCGTACGCCGACACGTGAGTCGCGGGTCGATCACGTCCTTGTTCCGCTCGAAGAGGCGCCCGGGTGCCTCGCGCGTTCCTCGTGTGGCTGACCATCCGCCCGTCGTGGTGCTGGGCTGGGTCGCGACGCGAGACTCCCGCGCCGCCTGCTCATGGCAGGCTGTCGGGTTCCTCGACCGCGAGGTGCTCGATCCATCCCCACACCACCCTCCGCTGCCTGGCGCCGATCGAGCCGGCGGCCCCTACGACGAGGTCTTCGGCTTCAGCCGAGGGTCCGCGTCGGCGACGTCGTGCACATCGCCGGCGCCGGCCCGGTGTAACCGGACGGCGCCTGCGACCCCGACCCGGCCGTTCAGGCGCACCGCTGCTGGGACATCGCCGTAGGTTGTCGCTGCGGCGGATGCCGGTGCTCGCGGTCGTAGCTGCGCTTGCGGCGCTGCTGGCTGCCACGCTGGCCTCACCGGTGGGTGCACACGACAAGACGGAGATGCGGCGCGGCGCCGAGGGGACGGGCGGGGCCGGTGCGGAGGCCGGGGCTTCGGGCTCTACGACGTGACCGATCCCGCGAACCCCGTGCGGGTCGCGCAGTGGGGCGCTTGGGAGGAGCTCGGGATCCCGCCCCGCTACACCGACGAGCTCGATCGCAGCCGTCGCAGCTTCGTGCGCTCCGTGATCGGCGCGGTCTCCGGGAACCAGCACCGGGCATACCTGTCCTACTGGGACACCGGCACGGTCATCCTCGACGTGAAGGACCCGGCCGATCCGCGGTTCTTGGGCCGGACCGAGTTCGAGCCGCACCACGAGGGCAACGCCCACTCCGCGTGGCTCGCCCGCGGGGACAACCTCCTCGTCCGGGCCGACGAGGACTTCAACCCGAGTGAGCGGGCAGGGTTCGAGGGGGCCTGGGGCTACCCGCGGATCTTCGACATATCGGACCCGACGAACCCCGTGCAGATCGCGACGTTCGAGCTCCCGACCACGCGTCAGGCCAGCCCGGACCGGCCGGGGGACTTCACCGTCCACGACCCGAAGGTGCGCGGCAACGAGGTCTACCTGTCCTGGTATGCCGAAGGCGTCGTCGTCCTCGACATCAGCGACCCGCGCGACCCGGAACAGATCGCGCAGTTCCTGCCCCCGCCCGCCGAGGACCCCATGGGCTTCTTCGTGGCGGCACAGGTGAACGTCTGGGGCGTGGACGTCCACAGCAGCTACGCCGTGGCATCCGACATGAGCTCAGGCCTCTGGGTCTTCGAGCTGGAATCGACATCCCGCACGAGGCGGCCTGGTGAGCTGACCGTCGGTCAGGCGGCTCCCTGGCGCCGGGCCCTCAGGGCCGCGCCGCCATCACCGTGACTTGGGGCGGACCCGGCCGAGTCGGCAGCAGCACATAACGATCAGCGGCGCGGAGCTCGAAGACCGTGCGCGACCGTCGGATACGAGCCGTCCTGGGGATCGGCGGAGGCTCTGAGGTGAGGTTTCCCTGGTGCTGGCTGCGTCCAGATGCTAGAGAAGCAGGGGACGGGTGAGGGAGGTCTCGACGTGGCACCCCGGCGTCGGGGGGATGGCGGCGACCTGATCGACGCGGTCGTGGCGATCGCCCGCCGCAAGGTCGGGTCGGATGTCGTCATCCAGGCCGAGACCTTCATCCGGCTGTTCTTCGACGGGGTCCTCCCCCGCGACCTCGAGGCCAGCGACGCCGCCGATCTCTACGGCGCCGCGATGGCGTCCTGGAACCTCTCGGGACGCCGTGACGCCGGCGCCCCGAAGGTCCGGGTCTACACACCCGACCTCGAACAGCACGGCTGGACCTCGCCCCACACGGTCGTGGAGGTCGTTACCGACGACATGCCGTTCCTCGTCGACTCGGTGACGATGGAGTTGTCGCGTCGCGACCTCGGCATCCACCTCGTCATCTACCCGGTGATGGACGTCCGCCGCGACCAGCAGGGAAACCTGATCGAGGTGCTCCCGCACGGCCACGCCGCCGGAGACGAAACGCACCGCCCAGCAGACGACGAACACCGCGAACGCGGCGAGGCCTTCCTGCACGTCCAGATCGACCGCCAGACCGCACCGGAGGTGCTGGAGGGGATCCGCCAGGGACTCCTCGACGTGCTCGCCGACGTACGGGTGGCGGTCGAGGACTGGTCGGCGATGCGCGGACAGCTCCACCGCCTCCTCGAAGATCTCGACGCGCGGCCGCAGCCGATCGACGACGACGAGGTCGCGGAGGCCCGCAGCTTCCTGGCATGGCTCGACGACCACTTCACGTTCCTGGGCTTCCGGACTTACGCTCTGGAAGCGCGCGCCGATGACGACGACGTCATCGTCGCGCTGCCGGAGACCGGCCTCGGGCTCCTGCGCAGCGCCCCGGCCTCCGTGAAGCACCTCGCCGACCAGCCACCGAAGGTCCGTGCTCTCGCGCGCGACAAGGTCCTGCTCAACCTCACCAAGGCCAATTCCAAGTCGACCGTCCACCGGCCGAGCTACCTCGACTACGTCGGCATCAAACGGTTCGACGAGGACGGCGAGGCGGTCGGTGAGTGGCGCTTCCTCGGCCTCTACACCTCACAGGTCTACAGCGCCCGACCCCACGAGATCCCGGTGGTGCGCCGCAAGGTCGCGAACATCCTCGACTGGGCCAGCTTCCCGCGGGACAGCCACGACGCGAAGAACCTCCTCGCGATCCTCGAGACCTACCCGCGCGACGAACTGTTCGAGGCCTCTGCCGACGAGCTCTACCCGCTGGTGATGAGCATCCTCGGACTGCAGGAACGACGGCAGGTACGGCTGTTCGTCCGGCACGACCGCTTCGGCCGCTACGTGTCGTGCCTCGTGTTCCTCCCGCGCGACCGCTACACCACCGAGAACCGGCTCAAGATCGAGTCGGTTCTGACCGACGTGTTCGACGCCACCGGCCTCGAGCACACCGTCCGCGTGTCGGAGTCGGTCTTGGCTCGTCTGCACTTCGTCGTCTACGTCGAACCCGGCAAGCAACCAGCACCGGACATCGAGGAGGTGGAGCAGCGGCTGGCACAGGTCATCCGCACCTGGGTCGACGACCTCGCCGAGGCGCTGTCGGACGAGCTCGGCGAGGAGCGTGGCCGCGAGGTGTTCACCACCTACGGAAACGCCTTCCCGGCGGCGTATCGCGACGAGCACACGGCGCGCTTGGGCGTCGCCGACCTCGTGCGGCTGCGATCGCTGCAACCCGGCGGCGACCTCGCGATGAGCCTGTACCGGTCCGTCGAGGCGACCGAGGGCCAGGTGCACTTCAAGCTGTACCGCTCGGGCGCCCCGATCACGCTGTCGGCGGTGCTCCCGCTGCTCGAGAACATGGGCTTCGAGGTGATCGACCAGCGACCCTACGACATCACCCCGACCGACGCGCCCCCGCTGTGGATCCACGACTTCGGGCTGGCGACCCCCGTTCCCGGCCCGTTGGAGAGCGATCGCAGGAGCGCATCCTTCCAGGAGGCGTTCGCCCGCGTGTGGCACGGTGACACGGAGGACGACGGCTTCAATCGGCTCGTGCTGCGTGCCGATCTGACCTGGCGCGACGTGAACCTGCTGCGTGCCTACAGCAAGTACCTGCGGCAGACCGCCACCCGCTTCAGCCAGGCCTACATGGAAGACGCGCTGGTCGACAACCCGCACATCGCGCGGCTGCTCGTCGACTTCTTCCATGCCCGCTTCGACCCCGACGACAGCGCCCCCGAGGAGGCCGCGGTCGGCAGGTACACCGAGGTGGTGGAGGATGCGCTCGACGAGGTGTCGAGCCTCGACGAGGATCGCATCCTGCGAAGCTTCTTCCACCTCGTGGGCGCGACCCTGCGCACCAACGCCTTCCAGACCGACGCAGACGGGCAGCAGCGTCCGTACCTGTCGTTCAAGCTCGATCCGGCCGACATCCCCGAGCTGCCGCGACCGCGTCCGGCCTTCGAGATCTTCGTGTACTCGCCGCGCGTCGAAGGTGTGCATCTGCGCGGCGGCGCCGTCGCGCGCGGTGGCCTGCGATGGTCCGACCGTCGCGAGGATTTCCGCACGGAGGTCCTCGACCTCGCGAAGGCACAGACGGTCAAGAACGCCGTGATCGTGCCGGTCGGCGCGAAAGGTGGGTTCGTCGTGAAAGCCCCACCCCCGCCGGAAGCGGGCCCCGACGCGCTCCGCGACGAGGTCGAGGACTGCTACCGGCTGTTCATCCGCGGTCTGCTCGACATCACCGACAACATCGTCGACGACGCCGTCACTCCGCCCACCGGCGTGGTCCGCTACGACCGTGACGACCCCTACCTCGTCGTTGCTGCCGACAAGGGCACGGCCACGTTCTCCGACACCGCCAACGCCATCTCGCTCGAGCGCGGCTTCTGGCTCGGCGACGCGTTCGCGTCCGGTGGCTCCTCCGGTTACGACCACAAGGTGATGGGGATCACGGCGCGTGGTGCGTGGGAGTCGGTCAAGCGCCACTTCCGCGAGCTCGGCGTCGATACGCAGACCACCCCGTTCACCGTCGTCGGCATCGGCGACATGGTCGGCGACGTGTTCGGCAACGGCATGCTGCTGTCGGCCGCCATCCGGCTCGTCGGCGCCTTCGACCACCGGCACGTCTTCCTCGATCCCGACCCTGACCCGGACACCAGCTTCGCGGAGCGCCAACGGCTGTTCGAGCTGCGCGGCTCGAGTTGGGACAGCTACGACCGCGATCTGGTGTCCGAGGGCGGCGGGGTCTGGCCGCGCACCGCCAAGTCGATCCCGCTCTCACCCCAGGTACGCCAGCTGCTCGACGTCGAGGTGGCGTCCTTGACCCCCGACGAGGTCGTCAGCGCGATGCTCTGCGCACCGGTGGACCTGCTGTTCAACGGCGGGGTCGGCACCTTCGTCAAGGCCAGCGACGAGACCCACGCGGAGGTCGGCGACAAGACCAGCGACCGTATTCGCGTGGACGCCACGGCCCTGCGCTGCAAGGTCGTCGGTGAGGGCGGCAACCTCGGGCTCACCCAGCGTGCCCGGATCGAGTACGCACAGCAGGGCGGAAGGGTCAACACAGACGCGATCGACAACTCGGCCGGCGTCGACTGCTCGGACCACGAGGTCAACATCAAGATCCTGCTGGACGCACGCGTCCGGGACCAAGATCTCACCGGCAAGGAGCGCGACGAACTGCTGGTGGACATGACCGACGAGGTCGCCGACCTCGTGCTCGCCAACAACTACGCGCAGGCGGAGGCGATCAGCAACTCGGTGGCGAACGCAGCGTCGATGCTGGAGGTCCACCGCCGCTACATCCACCATCTGGAGCAGCGGGGTCAACTCGACCGCGAGCTCGAGTCCCTGCCCAGCGACGAGCAGCTGGTGGAGCGCGGGCTGGCCGGCGACGGCCTGGTCCGACCGGAGTTCGCCGTGCTGCTCGCCTACACCAAGACGCTGCTCTACGACGAGCTGCTCGCGTCGGACCTGCCCGACGACCCGTGGCTGTCGGGTGAGCTCGAGCGCTATTTCCCCTCCGCCCTACGGACCGGGTTCGCCGATCAGATGCGCGAGCACCGGCTGCGTCGCGAGATCGTGGTCACCCAGGTCGCCAACGCACTCGTCAACGAGGGCGGCACGACCTTGCTGTTCCGGCTCGCGGAGGAAACCGGTGCCTCGACCGTCGACATCGCCCGGGCACACATGGTCGCCCGCGAGGTCTTCGACCTGCGGGGCCTGCAGGCCGAGGTACACGCGCTCGACAACGTCACGGCGGCGGTCGTCCAAACCGACATGCTCCTCGAGGCTCGCAGGCTCATCGAGCGCAGCACGCGGTGGCTGCTGCGCAACCTCCCGCATCCGATCGACGTCGCCACGGCGGTCGGGACCTTCGCGGAGGGGGCAGCGGCGGTCAGCGACCTGATGCCCGCCTCCCTGCGCGGGGCTGACCACCAGGCTGCGGAGGAAGCCCGCCGGCAGCTGGAAGACCACGGGGTGCCGGAAGGGCTCGCCGTGCGCGTGGCCTGCCTGCCCGCGCGGTTCTTCGCCCTCGACCTCGTGACGGTGGCGTGGCGCAGCGCCGAAGCCGACGGCGACGAAGGTGAGTCGATCGACGCGGTGGCGGCGACGTACTTCGCCTTGGCGGAGCGCCTGGGCCTCGACTGGCTGCGCGAGCAGATCAGCGCGCTGCCGCGCGAAACCCGGTGGGACACCCTGGCCCGCGACGCGCTCCGCGAGAACTTCCTCACCCAGCACAGCCAGCTGACCGCAGAGGTCATCCAGGTCACGGACCCGGGCGATGACGCCGAGGAGCGCATCGACGGCTGGCTGCGGCGCAACGGCGCGAAGGTGCGACGCTGCGAGCAGATGCTCGCGCAGATCAAGACCACCGGGACGGCCGATCTGGCGCGGCTGTCGGTCGCCGTGCGCGAGATCCGCAACCTGTGCACCACGGCGGGCTAGGCATCCCGCCATCACAGCAGAGCCGGCGAGAGAGGTCCTCAGTACTCGAGGACGGCATGCCGATGGAACGACACGCGCGAGGCCCGCCGGGCTGTGCCCGTCGTCACGGCAACTGCGCCTGGTCGGGCGTGCCCGCGTCGTTGGCCCGTTCGCCGGCCGTGAGCCGCACCAGCGGCCCGTGCGCGAAGGGGGCCTCCGCCAGCGGCACGCCGAGGCTGCGCCAGACCTGCTCGGGGATGCCCAGGTCCGCGAGGTAGAGATCGCCGAGGTAGGCATGCACGATCCGGTGCGAGAGGCCCACCGTGGGCAGACCGAGCGCCACGGTGACGTCCGCGGTGACGCACGCGCCGCGCAGGCCGATGTCCGCGGACAGGCCGCTCGGCAGGTCGAGGGCCACCACGGGCACGTCGTAGCGCCGCAGCCACGTCACGGCCGCTTCCGGAGCGTCGCGCAGCGGCGGATCGGCTCCGACCCCGAGCATCGCGTCGACCACCACCTCCCCGGGAGCGCGCGCGTCCGCGAGCCCCTCGGGTGGGACCGCCTCGACCGCCAGGCCGGCGTCGACCAGGCCCCGGACCTGCTCAGGGTGGCGTGCCGGGCCGACGGTGATCACGTCCACACCCGCGCCCGCGGACGCGAGCAGCCGCGCTGCCACCAGGCCCCCGACACCGTTGCTGGAGGGACCGGCCAGCACCGTCACCGTCAAATCGGTCAGGGCCGCACCTCGCAGCCGTCGGACGGCGTGGGCGATCGCCCGGCCCGCGTGCTCGGCACGCGCCACCTCGCCGACGCCGCGCTCGTCCAGCCATGTGCGCACGGCCCGGACCCGGTCGCTGGTGACATGCGGGAGGGCGTCCTGCACCAACGACGGCAGCTCCCCCTCCAGGCGGGGGCGCCGCTCCCAGGTCGGGGCGGACTCCCAGGGCCGGACCACGAGCTCCTCGCCGAGGTCCTCGGGCCGCAGGCCCTGGGTCCAGTCGCGCACGGCGGTGTCGAGCATCTGGGTCATCACCATGGCGGTGGCGCCCCACAGCAGATCGCCGTCGAGCTGCCAGGCCCACGTGGAGCCGCGCGAGGAGGAGGGGGCGTGCCGCCAGCGCCCACGGTCCAGCAGCTGCACCAGCGGGACCCGCAGGACCTCGTCCACCTCCCAGGGGTTCTCCGTCAGCGGGTGGGGACGTCGCCAGCGGGCGAGCACCGGAACGACCCAGAACCGCGACGGCGGGATGTAGAAGGTCGGCCCGACGTCGATCAGCTCGACGCTCTCCGGGGCGAGCCCGACCTCCTCCTGCGCCTCGCGGAGCGCCGCCTCGGGCACGGTCTCCCCGGGATCGAGGCGTCCACCCGGGAACGACACCTGACCGGGGTGCGAGCGCAGGTCGCGGCGCCGGCGGGTCAGCACCACCCGTGGCCCGTCGTCGGTGTCCTCGAGCAACACCAGCACGGCACCGACCCGGGCGTCGCCGGGGGGTTGCTTGGCCGTCTCCGGCACCTGGGCCAGCGCGGCGCTCAGCCGGGGCCAGAACCGCTCCGGCCGCACGCGCTCGTCCACTCGACCTCCTCGACCTCC
>SKTG01000142.1 GCA_007118045.1 Nitriliruptoraceae bacterium | reverse complement strand
CCACCACGTGCTCTCCCTGGGGCAGCTTCCCGTCTCCGGCAGGTTCCCCACCGGTCCCGACGCTTCTCTGCGCGCCAGCTGCCTCCCCTTGGACGTTGCCTGTTGCGAGGACTGCTCACTTGTCCAACTCGTGGGCGACATGCCGCTCGAAGAGATCTTCGGTGACGACTACCTCTACCTCACGTCGGCCTCGGAGTCGCTGCAACGTCACGCGCGGAGCCACGCGGAGAGCATCATCGCCCGAGCGACGTTGCCCAACGAGCCGACCGTGGTCGAGATCGGCAGCAACGACGGCACGCTGCTCGCGCACATGCAGGAGCGAGGCGCGCGCGTGCTTGGGATCGATCCGGCGACGATCCCGGCTGAGCTTGCCCGCACCCGAAGCGTGCCGACCATCGAGCGCTTCTTCGATCACGAGCTCGCGTCCGCCCTCGCGGCTGACGGAGTCAAGGCCGACGTCCTGGTGGCGAACAACGTGCTCGCGCACGTCGCCGATCTCGACAGCGTCGTCGGCGGCATGTCCTGCTTGCTGGCTGACGACGGGCTCATCACGATCGAGAACC
Organism: Nitriliruptoraceae bacterium; assembly: GCA_007118045.1. Taxonomy (GTDB): domain Bacteria; phylum Actinomycetota; class Nitriliruptoria; order Nitriliruptorales; family Nitriliruptoraceae; genus SKTG01. The sequence continues at coordinate 2,073 of SKTG01000142.1, read as the reverse complement.
ACTACGTGCGCGATCTCGTCGACAAGCTCGCCTTTGATACGATCTACCATGAACACGTCTGCTACTTCTCCTGCTCGTCGATGGATCATCTCCTGCGCCGCCATGACCTCGAGATCGTCGACGTTGAGAGCTTCCCCGACCTGCATGGCGGAACGTTGCGGTGGCACGCGCGTCGGAAGGGCCCGCGCAGCCGCAGGGTCGAGCGCCTCCTGCGAGCGGAAAGACGCGCCGGCCTCACCCAGCCCAGCTACTACGAGGCGTTTGCCTCGCGGGTGGCGGCACTCCAGGAGTCCTTGTCAGGCCTTCTCAGCGAGCACCTCCGACGCGGGCATCGGGTCGCGGGGTACGGCGCGGCGGCGAAGGGGGTCGTCCTCCTGCACGCCATCGGAGCGGTTGACGCGTCGTTGGAGTTCGTCGTCGACCGCAACGAGCACAAGCAGGGCCGCTTCATCCCAGGCAGCGTCATCCCGATCATGGCCCCGTCAGCGTTGCTGGAGCGACGCCCCGACGTGACGTTGCTGCTCGCCTGGAATCTCGCCGATGAGATCCTCGCCCAGCAGCACGAATACCGTACGCGGGGCGGGCGCTTCCTGCGCCCTATCCCCACGCCGGAGCTGCTGTGATGCTCACTCACTGTCCGGCCTGCCAGGCACGCGATGTGAAGGACTTCTATGAGGTCCACGGCGTCCCGAGCAACTCGTGCCTGCTCCTCGAGAGTCGTCATGAGGCCTTGGCCTTCCCGACCGGCCATCTTCTCTTGGCCTATTGCGGGCGCTGTGGGTTCGTCTTCAACCGGGGCTTTGAGCCTGGGCGCGCCGAATACTCCTCCAGATACGAGGAGACCCAGGCCTTCTCGCCCCGATTCCGGGCCTTCGCCAAGGACCTCGCCGCCCAATGGGTCGAGCAGTACGCGCTCACCGGCAAGGACGTGCTCGAGATCGGTTGCGGCAAGGGTGACTTCCTCCTGTGGATGCTCGAGGCGGGTATCGGCCACGGTGTAGGGATCGATCCCACCGTCCGGCCCGAGCGGCACCGTGGGCGGGACGGGGGCGCGGTGACGTGGATCGCTGATTGGTACGACACCCGCTATGCGGATCTGAGCGCCGACGCCGTCGTCTGTCGGCACACCCTCGAACACATCCGCGATGTCGCCGGGTTCCTCAGCACCTTGCGGCACAACCTCGGAAGCCGCTCTGACACGACCGTGCTCTTCGAGGTCCCCGATGCCCTGCGCGTCCTCGAGGAAGGCGCCTTCTGGGATGTCTACTACGAGCACTGCGCGTACTTCACGGCCGGCTCTCTTGCAGGTTTGTTCCGTCGCTGTGGTTTCGAGCTGCTCAACGTACGCCACGTCTTCGAGGGGCAGTATCTCATCGTCGAGGCGCGTCCCGATCGCGGCCCCGTGGCTGGACGATCTGGGGATCCCGCAGGTGACGTTGCCCGCGTGGCCGCCGCTGCCGAGCACTTCCGACAGGCCGTCGGGCAGACGGTCGCTTACTGGAGCAACCTGCTCGAGCACCACCAGCGCCACGGGGCAACGACGGCGGTGTGGGGTGGGGGATCGAAGACCGTTGGGCTGCTGAGCGCCTTGGGCGATGCGGCACTCGTGGACGTCGTCGTCGACGTCAACCCTCACAAGCAGGGGCGCTTCATCGCAGGGACCGGTCACCGCGTCCTCGCGCCGGAGGAACTCAAGGCGGTGCGGCCTTCACTGGTCGTCGCGTCCAACCCGGTCTACCTCAGCGAGATCGGCGAGGATCTGGCCGCTCTGGGGCTCGGGGACGCGGAGCTCGTAGCCCTGTGACCTCGCCCCGCCCGGGAGCCCACGGCTTTCGTCGCGACGCGTCGCGTCAGCCACGGAGCGTAGGGCGCGAGGGGGGGTGGTCGTCGATGCCCGCCCAGGGGCCCTGCCGAGCGCGCCAGGCATGCTCGAGTGCGGCATGATCGGCTGGGGTATCCACCGGCTGCCAGAAGCCACCATGCCGGTAGGCCGTCAACTCCCCGTCGGCAGCAAGGCGCTCAAGCGGTTCGCCCTCCCACGCCGTGTCGTCGCCGTCGATGTAGTCGAGAACT
>SKTG01000005.1 GCA_007118045.1 Nitriliruptoraceae bacterium | reverse complement strand
GACCGGCGGTCGGCCGTCACGGGTTGAGAGGGGCACCGGCGCCAGGCGCCTGGGGCTGACGGGCTCCGGGAGCGGAACGAGGAACCGAGGCGTTCAGCCAGGGAGACCGAGCGCCGCGGGCGGCCAGTGCGGCACCGCGGCGGCCGGACGGGCCCGCTCGAGGAAGGCGGCGGCGGTCAGCGCCCCGACGTCGTCGAAGCGGCGGGCGGCCAGCTGCGCACCGATCGGCCGCCCGTCCGCCGTGAAACCGACGTTGACGGTCGCGGCGGGTTGGTGTGAGAAGTTGTAGGGCACCGTGAAGCCGATGTGCTCCAGCGGCCGGGCGACGTCGTCAGTGGGTGACGGCAGCTCGGCCGCGAACGTGGCCACGGGCGAGACCGGCGAGAGCACCACGTCGAACCCGGCAGTGGCCGCCACCGTGACCTGGCCGATCTGCAGCATCCGGTTCACGCAGCGCATCACCTCGACGCCCGTGACGTCGGCGCCACCTCGACACCAGTCCGCGATGTAGGGCAGCACGCGGTGTTGCCGGTCGTGCGAGAGCTGCCGGAACTCCGCCCAGCCGCGCACCCGCCAGAAGCGGTCGAGGTCGTCGAGCATCTCCCGGGTGAAGAACGGCTCGATCGGCTCCACCGTCGCGCCGGCGTGCTCGAAGAGCCGAGCCGCGCCCTCGACGGCGTCACGGACCTCGCCGTCGAGCGGCAGCCCGCAACCGGCGTCGAGCAGCAGGCCGACCCGCCAGCCGGCGACGTCGGGCTCGGCCGGCGGTCGCCAGTCGAGCTCGGCGGGCGGGAGGCTCGTGATGTCGCGGTCGTCCGGCCCGGCCAGGACGTCCATGAACAGCGCCGAGTCCTCGACCGTGCGCGTCAGCGGTCCCACGGCTCGACCGAAGTAGGGTGGGTCGACGGCGGCACGGCCAAGGCTCGGCTTGAGGCTGGCCAGCGCGCACCAGCCGGCGGGGAGCCGGATCGACCCTCCGATGTCCGAGCCGAGGTGCAGCGGGCCGTACCCGGCGGCGGCTGCTGCCGCCGCGCCCGCGCTGGAGCCGCCGGGGGTCCACTCGGGGTTCCACGGGTTGCGGGCGAGGGGATGGAAGCTCGAGAGCCCGGACGAGAGCATGCCGTAGTCGGGCATGGTCGTCTTGCCGACGAGCACCGCACCGGCCGCGCGGCTGCGCGCCGCCGGTGGGCCGTCGACCGTCGCCGGGGTCAGCTCCGTTGCGGCGGTGCCACCCGGCACCGGCGTGCCGACCGTGGGCACGTTCTCCTTCAGGGTGACCGGCACCCCGTCGAGCGGTCCGCAGGGCGTCCCGGCGCGCCACCTCGAGGCCGAGGCCGCCGCCTCCCGCTCCGCCGCCTCCGGGTCGGGGGCGTACAGCGCCTGGATGGTGTCCTCGACCGCGTCGATGCGGGCGTGCACGGCCTGCAACGCCTCCACGGGCGAGAGCGTGCCCGCCGCGTAGGCCTCGAGCAGCTGACCCGCCGTCAGGTCCGCCGCATCCGTCGGGGTGGGCGTCGAGCTCACGAGGGCGGGTCGAACCGGCCGTCGATCGCGGTCCAGCCGCCGTCGACCCGCAGGACGCTGCCCGTCACGTAGCTGCTGGCGTCCGCGGCCAGGTAGACGACCGCGCCCGCCATCTCGCCTGGCTGTGCCCACCGCTTGAACGCGCTCTTGGTCGCGTACGCGTCGTACCACTCCGGCTGCTGCTGGATCTGCTCGGTCAGGGGCGTCTCCACGATCCCGGGAGCGATGGCGTTGCAGCGGACCCCACGGGTGCCGAGCTCGGCGGCCGCGGTCTTGAGCATCAGCTCGACCCCGGCCTTCGTCGCCGCGTAGACACCCTGGCCCGGCTCCACCGTCGTCCCGCGGATCGACGAGAAACCGATGATGCTGCCGCTCCCCCGCTCGGCCATCGGACCGCCGAACGCTCGGATCAGGTCGAAGCTCGCCCTCAGGTTGAGGTCGACGACCTTGTCGTACTCCTCGTCCTCGTAGTCCAGCAGCGGCTTGCGCACGTTCACCGCCGCGGTGAAGACCAGCACGTCCACGGCCCCCAGGTCGGCGGCCACGCTCCTCAGCTGCGCACGGTCGAGGACGTCGAGGTGGCGGTGGCTGGCGCTGCCGTCGGCGTCCGCGGCCGTCGTGGCGGCAGCGGCCGTCGCCTCCGCGGCTTCCTCGTCACGGTCGAGGCAGATCACCTCGGCGCCGTGCGCGGCCAGGGCGATCGACGCCTCGCGGCCGATGCCGCTGCCGGCGCCGACCACCGCGGCGCGTCGGCCGTCGAGTCGGAACAGTTGCTGGTAGTTCACGTGGCGCTCCTGGGTCGGGGTGCTGGCTCGGTGGGTGGTGCAGCATGCTGCAGGACGACGGACGGGTTGCGCTCGGCGACGGGGCCCCGATCGAGGAGGGAGTCTGTCACGGCACGGGGCGGGGTCCTCATCCGTCCGCCAGTGCCGAGGGGAAACGGTCGCGGTAGCTGTCCCAGGTCCCGACCTCGGTCGTCACGGACCTCGCCGCGAGCATGCCGTGCGCGACCGCGCGCGAGACACAGTCCGCGGCCGCGGTGAGCAGGTGGTGGAGCTCGACCGGTTCGGGTTCGGGCCGCCCGCCCGTTGCGACGGCGAAGACCGTGTCGCCGTCGACCATG
>SKTG01000077.1 GCA_007118045.1 Nitriliruptoraceae bacterium | reverse complement strand
CGTGAGGGTTCCGGTCGCACCCTCCGCGATGGTCGTCAGCTGATCCTCGAGGATCTGGGAGGCATCGTCCGGCAACGCGCCGAGGAGACCCGACAGCTGTTGGGTCATCTGCTCAGGGCTGGCCACGAGGCCCCAGATGCTGACCGCAGCCAGCAGGGCCGGGAACAGGGCCAACAGCGCCTTGAACGCCACCCCGGCGGCCAGGAGGGACACGTGATCTCGCTTCAGCTCGGCGACCACGCGCGTCGCTGCTGCCTTCCAGCCGGTGGCACCCAACTCCGAAGGCGCGTCGGCTGTCCGGCCGGCCTGGAGCTCGTCCGTGGTCATGAGCTCGCCTCCCACTCGCATCGCTGTCGCTCACACCGACGCGTGACACGCCGACGTCCGGTTTCCCGGCAGCTCCGACCGCACGGTGCGATGACGCAACGGGTCGCGGTTCGAACGCCTCGGACGGTCCGCGATCCCATCATGACACCTCCATCCGACGGCACCACGGCCCGAAACGTGGACCTTGGGCCGACCTCCCGAACGGGCGACCGGATCGCTGGTGTCGCCCCGGCGACCGTTCCCCGTTGACCGACCACCGCGTGATGACGAACGTCGCGACCCCGGCATCCCGGCGCGATCGGTCCCGTCCGGGGCCGTTCATTGGCCCGTCAGACACGCAGCGCGCGGAGCGCGGCATCCACCGCGATCCTGCGGAGCTCGTCCACCTCGGCATCCGGGAACAGGCTGACGGTACGCGCGAGCCCCACGATCGCGACGGTGGTGCACACGCGCTCCTCCAGGGTCGCGTCCGCACCGGCCAGCACCGTCTGGACCCGCTGGCCCCACCGCGCGACGTGGACGGCGGTGTCCCCGGCCTCCAACGCGGCCGGGTCGCGAGCGATCGCCGCCAGCACCGCCCCGTGACGTTGCACGACCTCGAAGTAGGACTCCAGCGCCTCGCGCGGGGGCGGGTGCCGCTCCTCCACCCGCCGGAACCAGTCCTCGACATCGACGACCATCGGAGCCAGCACCTCGGCGATCAGGTCGTCCTTGCGACGGAAGTGGTAGTAGAGCGCCGCCTTGGTGACCCCGAGCCGGTCCGCGATGTCCTGCAGGCTGGTGGCCGCGAACCCCTTGGCAGCGAACCGTTCCGTGGCGACGTCAACGATGCGCTCACGCATATCGGTCGTCCGACCGTCCGTCCGCTGTTCGTGGTCCATGTGCCAGTTCCCACCGACCCGCCGCGTCGTTCCCGCGACGCGAGTCTACTTGACGACCGGCTAGCGAGGTGCTTGCTTGTCGGTCGGCAAGTGAAGTGGTGGGGTGGCGATGGCGCACGTGATCACCACCGAAGGGCTGGTCAAGACCTTCGGCTCGACGCGGGCGCTCGACGGCCTCGAGCTCTCGGTGACCGAGGGCGAGGTCCACGGCTTCCTCGGGCCGAACGGTGCCGGGAAGTCGACGGCGATCCGTGTGCTGCTCGGTCTGTTGCGGGCCGACAGCGGCCGCGCCCGCCTCTTCGACGGTGATCCGTGGGCGGATGCCGTGACGCTGCACCGCCGCCTGGCCTACGTCCCAGGGGACGTGGAGCTGTGGCCGAACCTGACCGGCGGCGAGGCGATCGATCTGTTCGCCCGGCTGCGTGGGCGCTTCGACCGGACGCGTCGCGATGAGCTGTGCGAGCGGTTCGACCTCGACCCGACCAAGAAGGGACGGACCTACTCGAAGGGGAACCGTCAGAAGGTCGCGCTCATCTCCGCACTCGCATCCGAGGTGGAGCTGCTGCTGCTCGACGAGCCCACCGCCGGGTTGGACCCGCTGATGGAAGCGGTCTTCCAGGAGTGCATCCGCGACATCAAGGAGGCCGGGCGGACGGTGCTGCTCTCGAGCCACGTCCTCGCGCAGGTCGAAGCGCTCGCCGACCGCGTCTCCATCATCCGCCAGGGACGCATCGTGGAGTCCGGGTCGCTCGCCGAGCTCCGCCACCTGCACCGCATCACGATCACCGTCGAGACCGCGGAGTCCGCCCACGCGCTCGAGCGGCTGGCGGGTGTCCACGACCTTCGCGAGCTCGACGGGCAGTTCCGCTTCGAGGTCGAGGGCGATCACGTCGACGACACCGTCCGCGCGCTCGCCCCGCTGGGCGTGCGCTCGATCGTCGCACACCCGCCGACGCTCGAGCAGCTGTTGATGCGTCACTACGGCGACGAGACCGACGCTCCCTCCTCCGACAGCGCACGCTGACCATGCCGGCGGACGCGTCCCCGTCGAGCACGACCAGCCGGTCCGACCGCCTGGCCGGTGTCGGCACGTTGGTCCGCTTCCTCCTCCGTCGCGATCGCATCAAGCTGCCCGCCTGGACGGGCGGCCTCGGTCTCTTCGTCGTCTACCTCGCCGTGGCCCTGCCGAGCGTGGCCGCCACCGAGGAGGAGCTGCGCAGCGCCACGCAGCTCTTCGCCGACCCCGTGGGACGGCTGCTCATCGGACCCGGATACGGGTTCGACGAGCCGAGCTTCGAGCGCTTCGTCGCCAACGGCTACGGGCTCTACTTCGCGATCATCGCCGCGTTGATGAACATCCTGCTCGTCGTGCGTCACACCCGGCTGGAGGAACAGACGGGACGGGCCGAGCTGATCCGCGCGAACGTCGTGGGCCGTGCGGCGCCCCTCACAGCGACGTTGATCCTCGCGGTCATCACCAACCTGGTCGCCGCCGTGGTCGTCGGCGTCGCCATGGTCGGTATCGCAGGGTTCGCCACCGCGGGCTCGCTGGTCTTCGCCGTGGGGTTGGCCGCGACCGGCATCGCGTTCGCCGGCGTGGCGACGGTCACGGCCCAACTGAGCCAGTACCCGCGCGCAGCCGCGGGGATGGCCGGCGCCGTGCTCGGCGCGGCCTTCCTCGTCCGAGCGGGCGGCGACATGGCGGCGGAGGGAGGCACGGCCCTCTCCTGGCTGTCGCCGCTCGCCTGGGCTCAGCAGACAGCCCCGTTCGTCCTCGACCGGTGGTGGCCGCTGGCCCTGTCCATCGTCTTCGCCGTCTCGACCATCGCGCTCGGCCACCTGCTGGCGGCCCGTCGCGATCTCGGCGCCAGCCTCGTCGCGACCCGACCGGGCGCTCACGAGGCCTCGGCGCGCCTCGGGACGCCAGTCGGACTCGCCGTCCGTCTCCAGCGGGGCAACATGATCGGGTGGGGGGCGGCGTTGGCCATCGGCGGGCTGGCCTTCGGCGCCTACACCGATGCGCTCACCGATGCGTTCCTCGATCTCCCCGGAGCCTTCACCGAGCTGTTCGGTGCCGACGACCTCGTTGACGGCTACCTCGCGTACATGGCCACCTTCATGGCCTTCCTGGGTGGCGCGTACGCGGTCACCGCCGTCCAGAGCCTTCGCGGCGAGGAGACGAGCGGCCGTGCCGAGCCGCTGCTGGCGGCGCCGGTGGGTCGCATCACCTGGCTCGCCACGAACCTCGTCGTGACGACCGTCGGCGTCGTGAGCATCATGGCCGTCACCGGGTTGGCGACCGGTTTTGGTGCGGTACTCGTGACGGGTGACACCCACCACATCCCGGACCTCGCCCTCGCCCACCTCAACCAGGTCCCCGCCGTCTGGGTCGTGCTCGGGATCGCGGTGCTGCTCCTCGGCGCGCTCCCCAGAGCGGTTGCCGGCGCATGGATCATCGTCGCGTACGGCCTCGTCGTCGGCACCTTCGGGCCGATGCTCGACCTGCCGGAGGCCGTGCTCGAGCTCTCTCCCTTCGCTCACCCCGCCGAGGTGCCGACCGAGACCGTGCGAGCGCTCCCGCTGCTCACGCTGAGCGCCATCGCGGTCGGCGCCGCGGCGATCGGCCTGCTCGCGTTCCGCCGGCGCGACCTCGAGACGACCTGACCCACGAGCGTCGAGTGGCCACCGCTAGCACGGCGCCCTCAGCACGGTGAGCCGGCCGCCGTCGTGGGTCTCGACCTGCGCGAACGAGGTCGTCCGGTCGGAGGAGTCGATCCCGCCCCGGCGTGGGAGGTCGCGGACCCGCTGGTCGTGGAGCCTGTGGGCAGCACTGGAGCTACTCACGAGGAATCTCACGATGTCACGCGATCTCCGTCCGATCCTGCGTTCGCCCGACGGCCGCCTCCGGGCCGGCTGGCGCATCCTCGTCCCCACCCTCACGATCATGATCGGTCTCGTCGTCGTCGACCTCGTGCTCGTGGCGGCCGTGACCGGCCTCCCGGCTCAGCTGGCCGCCGCCGGGCTCGGCCGCTTCCTGCTCGTCCTCGTCGTGGTGACGGTGACCGCGCGCCTGCTCGACCGCCGTCGGGTGCGCGACTACGGGTTCCGCAACGACCGCGGCTGGTGGCTCGACCTCGCCGTCGGCGCCCTGATCGGCCTCGCCATCTTCGGGCTCAGCACCGGCACGGCGGCTGCGGCCGGCTGGGTCAGGATCACGGACACGCTGGCCCCCGCCGCCAGCGGTGGTCTGTGGCTGGTGCTGGGCATGGCCATCGTCCGCCTCGCCGCGGTCAGCCTGTGGGAGGAACTCGTCTTCCGCGGCGTGATGATCACCAACGCCGCCGAAGGCTTCCTCGGCCGCTGGTCGCGGACGACGTCCGTGCTCGTCGCCGCATCGATCAGCACCGTGATCTTCGCGGCTATCCACGTGCCCCAACACCTCGTTCTCGGGCAGTCGCTGGGGCGTATCCCACTGATGTGGCTGTCGCTCGGCGCGATGCTCGCGATCGCCTACGTCCTGACCGGTCAGCTGGCGCTACCGCTCGGCCTGCACCTGACGATCAACCTGGCCCTCCAGAACGTCTTCGTGCTCGACAGCGAGCATGCCGACAGCGCCGCCGCCCTCCTACAGCTCGAGGTCGTCGGCCCGGCGTCCCTGGCCGGGCTCGGTGGCTGGCTCCAGCTCGCCGCGACCGCCGTGGGTCATGCGCTGCTGCTCGGTTGGATCCGGTGGCGCCACGGCGTGTTGCGCGTGCACCCCTCGTTGACGGCACGAGCGGAACCGGCGACGGCCGAGGGTTGCGCCAGCCCGGTCCGCCGGTGACGCTGTCAGCAGACGGAGGACCCGTGCCCGCACCGTCCGCCACCGACGCCGCCCAGCACGTCGCTGGGCGGCTCGCTGCGAGCGACCGGACCGTCGCGGGCATCGTCGCGGCGCTCGGTGCGGTGATGGCGTTCACCGCGGCGGCCGCTCGGGGGTTCGATGTCCCGGGACTGCCCGCCGTCGTCGCGATCGCCGAAGCGGTGCCGCTCGTCTGGCGCCGTCGCGCACCCGTGCTCGTGCTCGCCGTCAGCGTCGGGCTCTTCCTCGTGGGGGTGGTGCTCGCCACGGCGGCCACGACCCCGTTCCTCGGGGCGCTCGTGGCCGCGTACACCGTCGGCGGTCGTTGCCGGCGGCGTACCGCGGCGGTCGCGACGGCCATGGTCGGTGTCGGCACACCGCTGGTCACGGTCGGGCTGCTGGAGACCTCGTTCCCCTTGACCGTGTCGGTCACCGCGACACCCGACCACCTGCTCGACGCGTTGCTCGGCTCGGTGCTCGGCGTCGCCGGCGCAGGCCTGCTCGGCGCGTACGTGGGGACGCGCCGCGCCTACGTCTCCGAACTGGCGGAACGGGCCCGCCGCCTGGCGCGTGAACGCGAGGAACGAGCCGAACGCGCCGTCATCGAGGAGCGCGCCCGGATCGCCCGCGAGCTCCACGACGTCGCCGCCCACCATCTCTCGGGCATCGCGCTGCAGGCCTCGGCACTGGCGCGGACGGTCGAGCGCGATCCCGCCGAGGCGCGCAGCCTGGCGGACGGCATCCGCTCGGAGAGCACGACGGCGCTAGCTGCCATGCGACGACTCGTGGAGGTGCTCCGCGGCGGCGACGCCGGTGGGCGTTCTCCCCAGCCCACGCTCGACGACCTGACCCAACTCGTCGAACGCGCCCGGGACGATGGGCTCGGCGTCGAGCTCGTGATCGAGGGGCCGACCGAGGACCTCCCACGCGACGTCGAGCTCGCCGCCTTCCGCGTGGTGCAGGAATCGCTGACCAACGTGCGACGTCACGCACCTGGAGCGGACACCCACGTCCGTCTGGTCGGTGGCGAGGAACACCTCCGGATCGAGATCACCGACGACGGTTCGGACGATGGACCGCCGGCCACGAACGGGGACGGGCACGGGTTGATCGGGATGCGGGAGCGTGTGGCGCTGCTCGGTGGCCGGCTCACGGCGGGACCCCGCGACGACGCCGACGGGTGGCGACTGGAGGCCGACCTCCCGCTCACCGCCAGGACCTCGCGATGAGCACGATCCGGGTGGTGCTCGTCGACGACCAGGCGGTCGCACGACGGGGACTTCGCGCCATCCTGGAGGCGGACGGCGACATCGAGGTGGTCGGCGAGGCGGCCGACGGCCGCAGCGGTGTCGACACCGCACGCCGCGAACGGCCCGACGTGGTGCTCATGGACGTCCGCATGCCCTTCATGGACGGCCTGGAGGCCACGCGGCTGCTGGCGGGCGAGGACGTCGACGATCCTCTGGACGTCCTCGTGGTGACGACGTTCGACCTCGACGAGTACGTGTTCACGGCCCTGCGGGAGGGCGCCGCCGGGTTCCTGCTCAAGGACACGGAACCGGACCGTCTGATCGCCGCCGTACGCACGGTCGCCGCCGGGGACGGGCTGGTCGCCCCGGAGGTGACCCGGAGGCTGATCGCCGAGTTCGCGCGCACGCGGGTGGCTCCCGTCCAGGCACCGCCCGGTTTCGAGGAGCTGACCGACCGCGAACGCGACGTGCTCCTCGCCGTCGCCGAGGGCCTGACCAACCAGGAGATCGCCACGCGGCTGTTCCTCGGCGAGACCACCGTCAAGACCCACCTCAGTAGCCTGTTGCGCAAGCTGGATCTGCGCGATCGGGTCCAAGCCGTGATCTACGCCTACGAGCACGGGCTCGTTCGACCGACGCCGTGAAGGACGATCATGACCGGGATCTCGAGGAGCGACTACGCACCCGGATGGCCGATCTCGGCGCGGAAGCCGTGACCGTGACGGGTGACGATGGTGAGCCGGCGGGGACGGACGTGGCCGGCTGGGTCTCCCGTCCCGAGCAGAGCGACACGGTGATCCGCCAGAAGACCGGGCGCGGCTGGGACGAGTGGCGCGAGCTGATCGACGGTTGGGAGGGACACGAACAGGGCCACGGCGCCGTCGCAACGTGGCTCCATGAGGAGCACGGCGTGCCCGGCTGGTGGGCGCAGACGGTCACGGTCGGCTGGGAACGCATCACCGGGCGTCGCCTCCCCCACCAGGTGGCGGACGGAACCTTCACCGTCGGTCGGTCGGCCACGGTGACCATCGAGGACGAGACGCTGCGTGGACTGCTGCTCTCGCCCGAGGGACGCGCGGCGCTGTTCCCCCGTTTCGAGACCGAGCTGCGCTCCCTCCCCACGTCGAAGACGGTCCGGCTGGGACTGCCCGACGGCGTCACCGAGTTCGCGTTCGCCCCCAAGGGCGACGGCCGCACCACGGTCACGATCAGCCACGCGAAGCTGCCCGATCACGACCAGGTGGTCCCGTGGAAGGCGTACTGGGGGGCGTGGCTCGATGCCCTCGAGGACGCCGTCAGCTGACGGGCCCGGAGCGAGCCTGCGGTGGTCGGTGCCGCTGGTCGGAGTGCTCCGGATCGAACGACGATGGGTGTGGATACGCCGGCCGGCTCCACCGGGGAGATCCCGCCTGCGACGGATCCCGCGGAACCTCGACGGATCCGGGGACCTCGACGGATCCCGGGGGGCCTCGACGGGTCCCCCGGGATCCTTCGGCCGATCCGCGACGCGTGGATCGCACCGCGGACGAGTCGAGGCTCACGGCCGTCCGTATCCGACCACGCCGGAGCGGGTCAGGCCGTCCTCGCGGATGCGCACGTTGTTGTTCCGGTTCGGTGCCTCGACGACCCGGCCGTCACCGATGTACATCGCGACGTGGCTGACGGGCGAGTGGTAGAAGACCAGGTCGCCCGGTCGCAGCTGGCTGCGGGAGATGCGGGTCGTGGCGTTGTACTGCTGACTGGAGGTCCGTGGCAGCTCCACCCCGGCGGCACGCCAGGCGAACTGCGTCAGGCCGGAGCAGTCGAAGCTGTTCGGACCCGTGCCACCCCACGCGTACGGCTTGCCGAGCTGCGCCTTCGCGACCTCGACGGCGCGCGCCGCCGGCTGGTTCGCCGCCTCCTCGGCCGCAGCCGCCGCTTCGGCCTCCGCGGCTGCCCGCTCCTCGGCGAGCTGTTCCTCGTGCTCCGCCTTGCGCTCGTCGTACGGCCGCACGTCGACGCGGTCGACGAGGTCCAGCGAGCGGGCGATGAAGTGGGCCGCCTGCCCACGCTGGAGGGAATCGGAGGAGCAGAAGGTGACCAGACCGCATCCGGCACTGATGCCGGCCTCGGTGAGCGCGTCGATGGCGGGACCGTGGTGTCCCGTCGCGTCGTCGAAGTAGGTGACGCCCGACGGTGCCTCCGGGATGTCGAACGCGTTCTGCAGCATCGTGGCGAGCTGGCTGCGAGGGATCGAGTCGCTCGGGCAGAACCGACCGTCGGCACAGCCCGACGTGAGGCCGGCCTCCGCGACGGCATCGATCGATTCGGCGTGGACGCTGCCAGCCGTGTCCGAGAAGCGTCCCTGCTCGGACGCCGCCGGCAGGTCCAGAGCAGCATCGAGCATGGTGGCGACCTGACCTCTGGTCAGCTCGTCCCAGGCGCAGAAGCGGTCGTCGGCGCAGCCACGGACGATGTCCAGGGCGGCGAGTTGGGCGACGGCCTCCTCGTGCATGGTGTCAGCGGTGTCGGAGAAGCTCACCTCCGGATCGGCGGTTGCGGGCAGCGCCACCAGCGACATGCTGAGCAACGCGGGGAGCAGGATCAGGGCACGACGGATCGACATGGACACTCCAGGGCGCACGGGTCACCTACCCCGGGGACACCGGGGCATGCGCGACCCAACGGTTCGTGGACGAACTGACCGGAGCGATCGGTGATCGCAGCCGGCGCCTACCCACGGGTCGGTGAGAGGTCGAACGAACGGGGGGTGATGGCCGGCCGATATCGCGCCGGCCCCAACAAGCGCGGGAGAGTGGTCGAGTCCGGACGTCGGGTCAACCAGGCCCGGATCGTCGGGCGACGCACGAACGGACACCCGTCTCTTCGCTCAGCTGGGAACCCGGACGGGGGTTCGCTCGTACGGGGCGCTTCGGCCACGGAAAACGGCCTCAAACCACGTTTCAGGGCGCAGATGCACGGATCTCGTCGTCATGCGACCAGGTGACCACTGCCGTTCGGCCACCATCTCGCGGGTCGTCCGACGATCCTGACCCACGGCCGGCACTTCAGGCGCGTCGTGGCTCGCCATCACGTCCCGTTCACGTCGGATCACGGCGCGATCCGATCGCGACGACGGTGAACAGCGCTCCCCCGACCAGGAACCAGGGGTCGTACAGCAGCAGCACCGGAGCCTCGACCTCCGCGGGGGTGCGCCGGCCGGAGAGCGACTGCACCGTGCCCACCGTTCCGCGCAGCGACAGCACGATCGCCGTCGCCCAGAGCCCTCCCCGGCGCACCCACTGGGGCACGGCACCACCCCACGCGCACCGAACGGACAGTGCCAGGGCCGCGGCGAGTGTGCACAGCACCGCCGCGACCACGTTGAAGGTCACGAACCACCCCCGTTCGAACGCCGCATCGGCTGCGGCGCCCTCACCGAGGCCGAGTCGACCCCCGAACACCCAGTGGACGTGGAGCGCCGCGAAGGACGACGCCCACGCGGCGGCGGCCCACACGGCCGGTTCCCGAACCCGCATCACCCGGCCCAGGTTAGGGGGGTCGACCCGAGCTGCGTCCGTGCCCCGGACGTTCAGATCGCCCCGACCTGCTGGAGGAACCGCACGAGCTGCAGGTAGATCGTGGCCTCGGTGATCTCGTCGTCCGCCAGCCGGTAGACGACGGCCAGTGGGATCCGTACCGAGGCTCCCGTCGCGGGTACCCCGGCGAACTCCCCGGTGTGGGTCCCGACGATCTCGCCGGACACCGCGGCGCAGCCCTCACCCACCACGAGCTCGTGAAGCTCGGCCCTGGCGTCTAAGGCCTCCTGGTAGACGTACCGCAGCATGGCGCCGATCGCCTCGCGACCCTGGTGCTGCTGCCCGGTCGCGGTGTCGGTGTAGACCGCGTCCTCGGCGAGGTAGCTGACGTCG
>SKTG01000261.1 GCA_007118045.1 Nitriliruptoraceae bacterium | reverse complement strand
CGTCCGGCGGCGGTCCGCCCTCGATGACCTCGTCGAGATCGATCAGCGTGGCCGGCTCGCAACCGGCGTCCTGCCAGTAGAACTCGACGTCCTCGCAGCCCTCCGAGACCGCACGCAACGGCTCCCGCTCGCCTGCCGCCGACTGGCCCTCCGTGCCGGGATCGTCGTCCGGTGCGCTCTCCCCGGGCTCGCCGTCCGCGACCGTCCCGGCGGTGTCGGACGTCTCACTGGTCGACGTGGACTGAGCTGCGCAGGCACTGGCGAGCACGGCAACGAGTACGAGTCCGGTCAGCGGCGCGTGTCGCATCCCGCCTCCTGTCCGAGGTGGCCTCCGCCCGGCAACCATGCGGGCTGACCTGGTGCGGCTCTCCACCTGGCAACCCTCACGGTGACACGGAGCTTCCACGACTTCGAGGCCGTCGGCCCCGGACGAGCTCGTGCCCCCTCCGATCCCCTCGCGAGCTGTGGCGGGCTCGGGTCCCTGCGGCGGCCCCGCTCCTCCGATCCTCTGGCGAGCTGGTGCCCCTCCCGTTCCCTCCGGTCAGCTCGCTCTCCTCCGTCAGCTCGCTCTCCTCCGATGGGTGGGCGAGTAGGCCGATGGAAGTCGGCGCCCGCGACACGTGTTGGCTTCGACGTAGGGACCTCCGGATCGCTTCGTGAAGGGAGCGCGACATGCGTGTGGATGGACGTGGGCTGTTGGCTGGTGCGGTGGGCGGCGTCGCGGGGGGTGTGCTGTTCGGGGCGATGATGACCGTCATGGGCATGATGGGGATGGTCGCCGGACTGGTCGGCTCCGAGAGCGTGGTCGTGGGATGGCTGGTCCACCTGGCGATCTCGGTCGTGTTCGGGGCTGCGTACGCGCTCGTGTTGGGCGCGTTGACACGCAGCTACGGCCGTGGCGTGGGTCTGGGCGCCATCTACGGTGTAGCGGTCTGGGTGGTCGGCCCGCTGTTGATCATGCCGGTGTGGATGGGCATGCCCCCGCTGATGATCGGTGAGCCGCAGGTGATGAGCCTGATCGGTCACCTGCTGTTCGGCGGGGTGACCGGGCTGGTCTACCGGGCTGTGGTGGGGTCCCACGTCACGACCCATCGGGTGCAAGCCTGACCGCGACACGCTGGTGGCAGCCGGTGACTGCCGGTGACATGCCGGGGGCGGGATCCTGCCGCGGCTGAACGGTCTGCCGGCCGGTGCATCGGCGTGTCGGCCGGCGCCGCGCGGTCGGTTCAGTTGGACGCGAGCAGCCTGTCGGCGAGCGTAGGCAGGTCGTGCGCGGTGACGTCGGGTACGCCGAACGGGGCGGGGTAGCGGGTCCCGGCCCGGTCGAGCCACGCCCCGAGCAGACCGGCCGACTGCGCGCCGAACACGTCCCAGGGGTGCACCGCGATCAGCGCGGCACGTTCCGGGGCGAGCCCATGCTGGGCGACCACGCCACGGTACGGGGCGGCGTGCGGCTTCCAGTATCCGGTCTCCGTGACGTCGTGGAGCTCGTCGACGTGCTGCTCGAGACCTGACCTTCGCAGGAAGCCTCGGGTGATCTGCGCGGCGCCGTTGGTGAGCGTGACGACCTTCACACCCCCCTCGACCAGCCGGGTCAGCCCAGCCGCGACGTCGGGATGCGCCTCGACCTCCTCGAAGCCGGCCAGCACGTGGGCGACCGCGTCGTCGGGATCGCCGCGCTGTTCGTCCGGGTGATCGTCCAGCAGCGCCAGCAGATGGTGGTGTGCGAGCTCGGCGAAGGCGACGAACCGGCCGGCCGCGGCCGCGGCCATGCCATCACGCAGCACCCGAGCGAACCAGCGCTCGAGCTGCCCATCCAGACCGACCTGCGTCATCCGCTCGGCCAGCGGGTCGAGCGGGAACAGGGTCTCGTTGACGTCGAACACCGCCAGATCGATCATCGGCAGCCTCCTCGCTCGCACGGCTCGCTCGCACGACCTCGCTCGACCTCGTTGCTGCCGCCACCTCCAGCACGGACGAACGGTCGGGCGTTGGTGACCGGGGACGGAAGTCTCGCCGGCCGGTTCGGGTTGATCGGGGTGATGGTCAGCACGGGTCGGCGCGATCCGCTGCACCCGGACCGTCGTCGAACCCGAGCAGGAGCACAGCATGGCACGAGTCCCCACCCACCGCATCGACGACGCCCCACAGGCGAGCCGCGAACCACTCGAGCGGCAGTCCGAGCGCGTCGGCAAGACCATCAACATCTTCGGTGCCATGGCCCACTCGCCCGCACTGATCGGCGCCTACGACGCCGTCGAGACCGTCCTGGCGGAGCGGACCAGCCTGGACCCGGCCGTACGGCCTGCGCTGCACCTCACGGTCGCCAACGTCAACCAGTGCGGCTACTGCCAGGCCGCCTACACCGGCGCGGCCAAGGGTGCCGGCTACACCGAGGAGCAGACCCTCGAGATCCGTCGCGGCAAGCTCGCCGGCGACGACCGGCTCACGGCACTGTTGACGTTCGCGCGCGAGATCGCCGAGCGTCAGGGCTACGTCGCTGATGGCACCTGGCAGGACACCCTCGACGCCGGTTGGGACGAGCAGCAGCTGCTCGACGCGTTCGCTGAGGTGATCCGCACCACGCTGACCAACTGGTTCAACCACCTCAACGGCACCGAGCTCGACCTGCCCGAGGCACCCGCCCTCG
>SKTG01000039.1 GCA_007118045.1 Nitriliruptoraceae bacterium | reverse complement strand
TCCCAGCCCAGGTCAGTGCCTGCGGCTCGAGGAGTACCGCGAGGTCGACGTAGAGCCCGGCAGTTGCGAAGAAGATCGGGGCGAAGACCCCGTTGCCGATCACCGCGATGGCACGCTTGACGTCGGTGCGCTGGTAGCGCGAGCGGCCGAGGATGATCCCGGCGATCAGCGCGCCGAGCACGGCCTCCACGCCCAGCGCCTGGGTGATCGCGCCCAGCACGAAGGTCACGAACAGGGTTGCCGAGAGGGCCGCACCGAAGCCGCCGACGCGTCGGGCACGGCGCAGGATCCCATCGGCGAAGCGCTGGCCGATGGTCAGCGCCCCGACGAGGAACACCAGCACCAGACCGAAGCTCAACGCCAACGCGCGACCGTCGATCGTGCCCGCGGTGAACACGCCCACCACAGCACCCAGCAGCAACCAGCCGATGAGATCGTTGACCATCGCCGCAGCGATCGTGAGCTGGCCGACGTTGCGCCGCATCAGGTTCATGTCCGTCATGATCTTGGCGATGACCGGCAGCGCGGAGATGCTCAGAGCGACCGCGATGAACAGCGCGAAGCCCAGCCGGTTGGCGTCCTCGCCCCAGAAGAACGACGGCATGACCCAGCCCAAACCGAAGCCCATCGCCAACGGGACCATCAGGCTCCCAGCCGACAGGCTCACCGCTGGAAGGCCCAGCCGTCGCAACAACCCGAGGTCGGTCTCGAAGCCCGTGACCACCAGCAACAGCACGATGCCCAGCCAGGCCACCGCCAGCAGCAGGGCCGAGGGCACGACATCGCCCGGGAACAACCAGCCGGCCACGTCCGGGAACAGCCGCCCGAAGACCGTTGGCCCGATCAGCACGCCAGCAGCCAGCTCGCCAACGACCGGGGGTTGGCCCACGCGTTGCATCAGCGCCCCGAGACCGCGGGCGGTTCCCAGCAGCACCACCAGCGTGACCCAGAACAACAGCAGGTCATGCTCGCCGACCGGCGTCAGCATCGTCATCGAACGCCTCCAACACCCACACCACGGGATCGGTGGAGGCTCTGCTCAGCGGGTGGCTGGTCGCCGCTCGGTCATCGTAGGCGGAGGGCCAGAAGAAGCGATCAGAAGGCCTCGGCACGCCAGCCGGTCGGTGACCGTCCGTTTTCGCGCCACCTCGGACACGCTCGCGATCTCGGCCCCACAGCCTGGGCGGGTTGTTCCGCGTCTGGGTTCGTGACGGAAACTGGAGGTGAGAAACTCCCACCACCGGGAGGTCTGTGAGGACCACCGGAGGTGGGCAGCATAGGCGCTCGCGTGTGAGCTGCTGGAGGTCTCCCGATCGGGGTTCTACGACTGGCAGGCCCGCCGATCGCGGCCGGCCACGCCCGCCGAGCGGGAGCAGCAGCTGCTGGTTGCGGCGATCACGGTGGAGCACATCGCCTCCAAGCAGCGCTACGGCTCGCCACGGATCCACGCCGAGCTCATCGCCCAAGGCTGGCGGGTCGGGGTCAACCGCATCGCCCGCCTGATGCGCCTGGACGGGCTTAAGGGCCGCTCAGGGCGGCTGCGCCGCCACAACCTGACCCGTCAGGCCAAGATCGCACCCGACATCCCCGACCTGCTCGAGCGCGAGCAACCCGACACCCGGTGGGTCACTGACATCTCGTATGTCCCGACCGCACAGGGCTGGGTTGCCTCGCGTCTGCTGGTCGATCTGTGCTCCAAGGCCGTGGTCGGCTGGGCCGCCGACACCCACATGCGCACCTTGCTGGTCCTTCAGGCGCTGACGATGGCGCTCACCGCCCGAGCCCCCGGCCCGGGGCTGATCGTCCGTTAGCGACCGCGGCAGCCAAAGTTGCGACCCGGCGTCGGAGTGGCAGACCAGGCCCTCGAGGCGGGTGCCGCGTGACCAGCGCGCCATCTCGAGCGCGTCGAGAACCATCTCGGTGCGCATGTTCGACGCGCACCGCCAGCCCACGATCATCCGTGAGTAGGCGTCGATGATGAAGCACATACGTAGGCCACCCCCGACCAGGTCGACACGAACGTGAGATCGGTCGTCCACAGCTGGTTGGGACGCTCGGCGATGAACTGCCGGTCAACCAGGTCTGGGTTTCGACTGCCTGCTCGTCGGGATGGGTGGTGCGCACCTTCCTGGAGCGGTTCACGCCCTGGACGCCCGACGGCCCGCCTGGCACAGCGCCGTTGGGTGCCGGCGCGACCGCCATACGCGACAGCCGGGGGCCGGCACGTACCGACTGGCGCGCACGGCATCACGCCGCGCGACCGAACTCAGGGGGCCGTGCATCGCCGCCGCCGTGCTGGTGCAACATCGGTGAACACGCTCCTCGGGAGAACGACAGTGGCCTCACCTGACACCCGTGTGCCCCTCGTCCTCACGCGGCGACGGTTCCTGATGCTCGCCAGCGCGACGGGAGCGATCATGATGCTTCCCGTGCGCTTTCCCCGGACGGCTCGCGGGCAGGTGTTCATCGACCCCCACGAGCTCGTGCCGTTCCTGGACCCACTTCCGATCCCCCCGGTTTGGTCCACGGGCAAGCTCGCATCCACCGGGCTGAGCATGTCTGCCTCCACGCACCGGTTCCACAGTCAGATGCCGGGACCGACTCGGACGTGGGGCTTCGGCGGCGCGTCCTATCTCGGACCGACCATCGAGGCGAGGCGCGGCCGGCCCGTCACCTTCGTCGCCTACAACGATCTCACCGACGGGCACCTCCTCGAGGTCGACGAGTCACTGCACGGTCCCGATCATGCCCACGATCAGGACCACCCCCGGGTGTCGCTCCACCAGCACGGCGGCTACGTCGAGCCCGAGTCCGACGGCTACCCCGAGGACACCTTCGTGCCCGGTGAGTCGCACCGCTACCACTACGACAACGACCAACAGGCCGGCACCCTCTGGTACCACGACCACGCGCTGGGTATCACCCGGCTGAACGTCTACGCGGGCCTGGCCGGCTTCTACCTGCTCCGTGACCCGCACGAGAACGGACTGGGACTGCCGCCCAAGCCCTTCGAGATCCCGCTGGCGATCCAGGACCGCACGTTCAACGCCGACGGCAGCCTGTACTACCCGGCGGAGTGGGAACCCGAGTTCTTCGGCAACCATCCGGTGCTCAACGGCAAGATCCGCCCGCATCTCGACGTCAAGCGCGGCTGGTACCGGCTCCGTCTCCTCAACGGCTCCGGCTCACGGTTCTACAACCTACAGGTGCACGATGCCGGTGGAGCGGTGCTCCCGTTGTTGCATCAGATCGGGACCGACACCGGCCTGTTGGAGCACCGCACCAGCGTGGGGACGGAAGACAGCCCCCTGGTGCTCGCCCCCGGTGAGCGGGCGGACGTGCTGGTCGACTTCGGCGAGATGGGGCCGGGAGCATCGCTCTACCTGGCCGATGTCGGCCCTGGCGAACACGAGCTGTTCGTCAGCCCCGCGGACGAGGAGGAGGTGCCCTTCTTCTCCGGTCGGCCCGAGGACTGCCTCATGGAGTTCCGGATGGAGCGGGGACGGGGATTCAGCCGCACCCCAGCTGCCGTGCTTCGCAGCCCCATCGTCCCGCCCGGGCCCGTGGTGGTCGAGCGCAACCTCACGCTGGTGGAGATCATGGATCCCGACACCGACGAGCCGGTCATGGCCCTGCTGAACAACCGCCTGTGGGACACCACGGACATCGAGACACCGACGGTCGACACGGTCGAGCAGTGGAACCTCATCAACCTCACCGAGGACTCACACCCGATCCACATCCATCTCGTGCAGTTCCTGCTCAAGAACCGGCAGCCGATCGATGCCGAGGCGTACCTCGAGGCCATCTACGGCGCCGACACGCTCACGCCTGCCGAGGTAGGCGAGGGGATGCGTCCATACCCGAGCGCGGACGACTATCTCAATGGCGAGGAGGCCCGGCCACCCTGGCCCTCGGAGCGGGGGTGGAAGGACACGATCCAGGCGCACCCGGGGGAAGTGACACGGATCATCATCCCCTTCGGCGCGGGGGCCGGACCGGGCGTCCCCTTCGGACAGAACGTCACCCACATCGGCGAGTACGTATGGCACTGCCACATCCTCGAGCACGAAGACAACGAGATGATGCTCCCCTACGAGGTAGTGGGATCACCCGACGCCAAATCCATGAGGCCCCCCGCGCTCAGGTAGTGGTTGCAACGCCGCGGCTCGTTGAACGGTGACAGTGCCGCCAACGAGCCGGAGGTGGAACGAAATGCCAGGAGCGCGGTTGTGCGTGGACGAGCGTGAGGCCTTCCGGGCGGTCTGCGCTGATGGGTCGGTGCTGCGCTTCGAACTCGATCGGGGTGGTTGTGGAAGATCCCGAGGCACTCGAGGATCGCGCGCAGGAACGCGCGGAGCGAGCGGTCGATCCAGCGTCCGTCGTCGCCCCAGCCCCACACGAGCGCCGCGACGTGGACGGCTTCAGCGCCCCCTGCCGGCCACGAGCTCGAACACGGGCTGCTCGTCGAAGCGCGAGATCCGCTCGTCGCTGGCTCCCGGGCCAAGTTCAGATCACTTCGCTCGGCGGCCAGGACGTTCACACGCGTTCGGCGCGTGACGGACATGCATCCCCTCGGGTCGGGGCGAGCAGATCGGTCCCGGGCTCGCTGCCACGGACCGCGCCGAACGCTAAGAGCGGTAGCCACCAACAGCCCCTCCCGGCCACCTCGTCGTCGCGCCGGCGCCCGGTCGTGCCGCGGGTCCGCGGCACGCCGGTGGGGCCCGACCCGACCATGCCTTGACAGCTCCCGGGCTCGCGCGGACAGTCGAGAACGGGGTCGGATCGTCGGCCGACGGGACCGGCGACCGAGGTGGCACAGGTGACGAGATCGTGGCCCAGCCCACGCCAGATGCGTCCGACGCCGTGGCCTTCGGCGCTGCGCATCCGCGGTCAGGGTCGACGGGACCAGCCGGGGAGGGCCCGCCGCCGCCACCGGCGCCGCAAGGGAGCGACCTCGACGCGCTGCGCCACCCCTACGAGTCGACCCGGTTCGCGTTGGCGCTGTCGGGAGCCGTCCTCGTCTTCGGCGTCACGATCATCCTGCTCCTGCGCGGGGGAGGTCCCGGGGCGCTGATCGGCGTCGCCGCGGCCCTGCTACTCCTGCTCGCCACCGTCTGGTGGTTCCTCCAGATCGGCCGTTCGAGGCTGCTCGGGCGTGCTGCCGAGGTCACACCCGCGACCTTCCCGGAGCTGGACGCGGCGATCCGTACGGTCCGGGCGGAGCTCGGTTACAACCGCGCGGTGACCGTGTTCGTCGTCGGCTCCGCCGACCCGCCCGTGGAGCTCAGCAGCTACCTCGGCACCCGTATCCTCCTGCTCGACGGCGACCTGGTCGCCGAGCTCAGCGAGCCCGAGAACCGCGACCAGCTGCGGTTCCTGCTAGCGACCTCCTTCGGGGCGCTCAAGGCCGCCCACGACGTC
This sequence comes from Nitriliruptoraceae bacterium, assembly GCA_007118045.1. Taxonomy (GTDB): domain Bacteria; phylum Actinomycetota; class Nitriliruptoria; order Nitriliruptorales; family Nitriliruptoraceae; genus SKTG01. Next base: position 4,789 of record SKTG01000039.1, on the reverse strand, counting down.
TGGACGCCCGCCTTCCTCGCGGTGTCCGCACTGGACCGGCTGAAGCTCCTCAACTTCTTCCTCGCCCCGTGGCAGCGCGCGACCGTCTACACCGGCGACCAGATCGCGATGCACACGGTCGGGCGTCTGGACGAGTCGCTCGTCGCACTCAACCGGATGCTCGTGGGGAAGCGCCTGGCGCGTGAGGTGGGCATGACGGGCGTGCTCGACCAGGCCGCCAGCGTGCGGCGACGGTGGCTGCCGCGGGTGCAGCAGCTGTACGCGGGGGTCCCGCACCTGACCAACCGGTACCTCAACCTCATCGCCTTCGCGGAGCGGTCCACGCCCGAGCAGGTGCGAACCTACGAACGACAGCTCGACCCGGACACGGTGCAGCGCGTGCACGAGGGGGTCGCCCGATCGGTGCACCGACGCGGCCAGCGCCCCTCGAGCTCCGTCCCCGTGATCGCCTCGTTGGGTGGCACGATCGCCGTGCTCGCGCTCCTGGCGATCGTCCTCCCCCCGGACGTCGGGCTGGACCTCACCGACGTCTTGGGGCCCGAGCCCGCGGTCGAGGAGACGCCTCCCGAGCCGACGCCCGAACCCCCGATGCAACCGACAGGTGGGATCGTCGAGGGAGCGTCCTCACCGGGGCTGCCCATCCCCGACGCCGATCCCGCCGGTGTCGAGGATGTTCTGGTCGCGACCGGGGAGGGCACCGTCGAGGAGGTCCGCGTCGGACTGGTGGTGTCCCACGACTACCCGCAGGACCTCGTCGTCACGCTCATCTCTCCGTCGGGGACACCGGTGGAGCTGTTCAGCCGGACCCCGGAGCCACCCGTATGGTTCGACGTGTCGAACGTCCCCGCGTTGATGGACCTCGTGGGGGAACCGGTCGCCGGCGACTGGACGCTGTGGGTCCGCGACGACGTCGCGGATGACGAGGGCGTGCTGGACGCGTGGGAACTCACGGTCCTCACCCGCTGAGGTGCCGCGGGTCGCTGCCGTGCACCGGCCGGGGGTGCCAGCGGATCGACGCTGCCGCCAGCTGCCCGTTGCCCGGAGAGGACGGCCCGGGATCCTCCTGGCCGCCGTGCCGGCGCCGGTGTGTTCGGACGCAGCGTGAGGGTTCGGGCCAGACCCGCCCTCAGCAGTGGGGATGGTGGTTGGCCGGGTGGTTCGGATGGGTCGGGGTGCGATTGCCGCCGTCGGGGATCGCCAGCTGGCGTGCCCCGGAGGCCGATGGCTCGTCCGCTGCGTACGCCCCGTCGAGGACCGCCAGCTCGCGAAGGGCGGCGACCATCCCGGGGCTGGGTTGACGCACCACCCGCCCGGCACCGTAGGCACCGTCGCAGACGTAGTAGGCGTTGTGCGCGCCGTACCAGTCGATCAGCCGATCACCGGGCACTGGTCCGGCGCCCCCGACGTCCGCTTGCATGCTGTCCTGGCCGTCTCCGCCATAGATCAGGTCGGAGCCGTTGTCGGTGTCGGGATCGGTGTCGACGTCGACGCCCGGTGCCAGCGCGGCCCAACCGGCGGGTGGCACGACCGGGCTTCCCGGCCACCAGCCACCGATCGGCCAGCCGTCGCGCAGCTCGGGGCCACGGGGCGATGCCGGGCCGGAACCCGCCCACTTGAGGTCGACGAGGCTGTCGCCCGAGCCGCTGTAGATGCGGTCGTCGCCCTCCCCGCCCCAGATGGCATCGTGGCCGTCACCACCGAAGATGACGTCGTCGGCGTCACCACCGACGATCACGTCGTCGCCGATGCCACCGAACAACCAGCTGCCGCCTTCCGTGGCGTCGCCGTTGCCGGCCCGGATCACGTCTGCCGCGCCGCCGCCCTCGTCGTGGACGTCGACGATGTAGGCGTGGCTGCCGTCCAGCGCCTCGACATCGATGAAGCCGTCGTTGGTCTCCACCGTCTGCGGCCCGCCGAGCACGTCCGGGTGGATCCGGCGGACCTCGCCGAGATCGCCGAGCAGCGCGTCCCGGCCACCGGTGGCCTCGATCCAGTCCGAGCCGGCGCCACCGAACGCGACGTCGTCCCCGTCACCGAGCGACAGCCAGTTGCGTAGCTCGACTTCGCCGACTCCGTCGACCTGCAGTCCGTCGTGTACTCGCGTGTGGGAGACGACGAGTCCGTCCCCGTCGTGGCAGCCGTCCACGGCGCCGGCGGCGCCGACGGCGGGCTGGGCGGTGCAGGTCGCCACCGTCTCGGGTGGGATCGCCCGCCGGCTGACCAGGTCCATGCGGTCCGGCACCCCGAGCACGCCGATCAGCTGACCGCCGCCGTCGCGGTACTCGATCCGTCCGAAGTCGCCGAAGACCACGTCGTCGCCGGCGCCCGTCTGGATCCGATCGGCCCCGTCGCCGCCGAAGACCACGAAGCCACGCGTCGAGTCGCCACCGAGCAGCTCATCGTCGCCGGCCTCGAGGTTGACCACCAGCAGCCCGTCACCGTCGTCGACGTCCACGGTGACCTGGTCGTCACCACCACCCGTGCTCAGCGTGGTGACGGTGCGCGGGCCGCCGCTCGCGAGGTCCGGATCCTCCCAGGCCATGATCGCGTCGACGTCACCGTCGCGTCGGGCGCCGGTCACCTCGACGTCGTGGCCCTCGTCGCTCAACCATACGGTCACGCCCCGGGTGAAGTCCCCGGCCCCGTCGAAGGTGATCCTGCCCAGATCCGCCTGGTCATCGCGGTCGATCACGAAGGTGTCGTCGGAGAGCGCCGCCGCCCGTGGTGCGGTGCCGTCGCGGTCGCTGACCATCAGTAGGTTCGCGCCGTCCCCGGCATCGAGGTCCAGGTCACCCACCAGGTCGTCGAGGTGGCCGTGCAGCTCACCCGGTGTGGCGTCCGTCGGGCCGAGGTCAGCCGCACCGGAGACGAACACCCGGTCGTCAGCCCCGCCGGTGCGCAGCTGTGTCTGATCGCCCGCCAGGGTTCCGCGGACGTTGACGACGTCGGTGTCCCCGCCGGTGACGATGCGGAAGACGTCGACCGCCGCGTCGTGGCGGACCAGCCCCGGCATCTCCAGCTCGGTCAGCTCCACGACGTCGCGCCGCTCGTGGTCGGGCTCCCGCTCGTCGCCCTGCTCGTCCGCAGGGTCGTCGGCCGGCAGCGGGCGTCGTAGGTCCGGCTCGTCGCGGAGCAGGTCCAGATCCGCCCGTAGGCCGACGGCGCCGTCGGCGAGTGCGCCGGCGCCGGCATCGACCTCGACGTCGTCGCTGCCGGTGCCGCCCAGTACCTCCAGATCAGCGCGCACGTCGGTGGCCGCCGCGGCGTCGGTGCCGATGCGCAGGCGGTTGGTGCCTGCGTCCAGCTCGATCCACGTGGCTGCGGAGATGGCGTCCACCTGCAGGTCGTCATCACCGTCGCCGGCGTGGATCTCGGTCCGTCCAGCCCGCTCCGAGCCGTCGATGCCGTCGAGGATCCGTTCGAGCAGTTCGTCGAGCGGATCCGGTTCGTCCTCGGTCGGGTCCTCCATCATGGTGGCGAACCCCGCGCTGCCTCCGAACGTGCCAACGGGCCCGCTGGCCTGCTCCTCACTGGTGGCGTTCGCGCCCAGCCCGTCGTCGCGGGTGATCTCGTAGTCGACGTGGGTATCGACCACCGTCAGCTCATCCGCCGCGTCGCCGAGCACGACGCGCAACAGGTCGAGCCCGCGGACGCCGAGGCCGCCGGGGTAGGGCGGGCCCGGGACCGCACCTCCGGTCCCGACCGAGAACCGGCCGGGCTCGGCGGTGTTCAGGCCGGAGATCCGCCCGCCGTAGGCGTCGTCGGTGTCGTCGCGTTGGTCGGGCTCGGCGACCATCTCGCCGGCCTGGTCGCCGGTCTGTCCGGGCATGCCCGAGGCATCGACCACCGTCCGGTGTTCGGCGTCCTCGTCGACCGCATCGTCGGGGATCAGCGCATCGACGGGGCTGTAGGCCACCTCGCCCTCGAAGAGGATCGGCGGGGGGAAGTCCAGATCCACCGAGCGAAGCGCCTGCTCGGCGCGCTCACCGAGGTTGAGCAGGTCGGCGACGACGTCGATCGTGCCCTCGAAACCCGACAGGTCGCCGTCGTCGCCGAGCACGTAGGACGAGCCGTGCCGTCCACCGATCAGGAAGGTCTCGCTGTCGGCGGCGGTCGACCGGGCCCAGAACACGTTGTTGCCCTCGAGCCCGTACAGCACGAACCGCTGGATGTTCCCGGTCGAGGTCTGGATGCCGCAGTCGCCCTCCTCGGTGGCATCCTCGGGCTGCAGCGGCAGACGATCGACGATGCCGGCGCGGACCCTCCCGTCGAGGTGGTCGGCATCCGCGGCGATGCGGCACACCGACACCCCGTCGTCGCGGACCACGAAGCCGTCCTGGAGCTCGGTGCCGATGGCGACGAAGGTGTTGAAGCCGGCACCCCCGTCGATGTTGACGTCCTCGTTGTCGACGTACTCGAAGTCGTAGTTGAAGGTGTCATCGCCCACGCCGCCGTTGGCCGTGATCGAGCCGTTGGCGATGAACGCGCGCAACGTGAAGGTGTTGTCCCCGCCGACGCCTTCGAGCGTCAGTGCCTCCCGGTTGCTGTAGACGGTGAAGCTGTCGTCGGCGGTGCCGCCGTCGATCCTGGTCGGATGGGTCACGCCGTAGGAGATCCAGCCGCGGATCGACTCGCGCGTCCGCAACCCGATGTCGTCGATCGCGTCGGTGACCGGGTCCTCCGGGTTCTTCGGCACCCGGAACGGTGCCTGGTCGCCCGTGCCCTCGTCGATCTCGTCCTCGTACCACCCGAAGATCTGGCCGATCTGGAAGCGGTTGCCGGGCTCCCC
>SKTG01000132.1 GCA_007118045.1 Nitriliruptoraceae bacterium | reverse complement strand
TTCCTTGAGTTGAGCTCAGGATATGCCGGTACCAGATTCCACAGACGATCGTGTGCGACAAATGCCCAGGGAAGAAAATGGTCCAGGGCGAAGTCTGCGACTTCGAGGTTCTCTCCCGTGTATATACAGCGCCACAGTGTACGGTGAAAAGGGAAGTGCTGAAGAACGTCAGCGAACAACTTTCGCTCGGTAGTCAATGGATTGCGCCGATGATCCGGCAACAGCTTGGCAGCGATATTCGGAACTGCTGGGTTCTGAGTTTGCATGTACTCCAGCCATTCCCAGAGGACCCATCGTTTGACGATTCCGTGATTCTCATAGAGGTACAGCAGCCATTCCGGATGCAGTAGTATACCGACATCACCGGACCCCTCACGAGCGAAACTATAAAGAGGGCTTCGCTCATCAAACATGTCGTGGGCGAGCTCAGTGACTTTGCTGTTCACCCTTCCATCCGGCAATCCCTTACATTCGTCCTGGAAGAACGGTCGAATTAAGCGGTACGGTACGTATCGGCAGAGGTCTTGTATGTCCGGATCGGTTATTCGTGCCCGTACTGCTTTGCCCACCTGGCGGTCATCAAATGTTCCGAGTTGGTTCTCGCCACTGATTCTATCCAGAATTGAGCCGACCTGGTCACGCGCTCCGAAAGACAAGCGGAATCGATTATGCGGATACCACGCCAGCACAAGCATGTCCTCGAGGAGTTTGTCGAATGAGATGAGAATGTCGGCATCCTCGTTCTCATGATAGCGCACCGCACATTGGCTCGTGTTTTCAAGAATAGCGAGAAGGAACAGGAATTTGTAGGAGTTCGTTCTGTCTCGCAACAAACCCGAAAAGACAGAAACAGGGACACGTGTGGATCGAGGGAGGTTCAGCCCTTCAGCCATCGCTGATTGAAGATATCATGGGCATTCACGGCCGTAAACCTTATTCTTGTTAGGGATTGTTTTCACTCGCTGATCGCCTCAACGAGCTTCGTTAGGTTGCTGTACTCAGGCCGCCCTGCCATAGCGCTGATACCCCGGTGTATATGTCGGCGAAACAGATCTGCGAGTGGTTCCGTTTCGGGATCCAGCCCCATGGCGATCACCCATTCGACCAGTACCTCCCAGTACGCCGCACCCGTTCCACCGGAGAAGACATCCCACGACATTTCGACCGAACTATCGCCGGATTCGTCGAGCTTGGGAGGAAGTGTGCCTTCCTGTATCGACTGCCCGAAGGCCCATCGACAGATCACATTCCAGTTCTCGATTCCCGTTTTTCGTTTAATCTGGATTAATTGGTCGCGCCCGCGGCCGGTAATGCGCAGCGCCTTCGGCGTGGTTGCACTTGTCATGGTCGCTCAGCCTCCTCTCACGTGTTTGCCTTTTCAAGCGACAAAACTGTCTGAACGCTCATCGGCTCGTCGGTAGTTCCGAATTGATGCTGAGTCCGTCCACTGTCGTGGAAAAACGGTTCGCCCGCTCGCACGGTCGTAACTCCGTCGGTCGAGTCCTGTTCAAGCGTATATACATGCGAAAGAGAACTCGATAGCCGTCTGTAAAGAACCGCATCGATCTCCTGGTCGGTCGAAAGGACGATCGCCTGATGGCTTGCATTTGGAAGAAAACCGTCGACAAAGCGTTGTCGGTGAGCGCTGTCCAATCGCCCCAACGGTGTGTCAATCACCAGTGGCAGATGAACCTGCGCGATCTCGGCGAACGACCACAACATTGATACGGCAAACAACTGGCGTTCTCCGGCCGAAAGATCGGTGAGCGGTATTTCCTCCTGCTGAGCGTTGAAGATTCTCGGCTCATAGCTGTCATTGCTGATGATCACGCTCGCTATGAGGTCGCGCTTTCGCAGGAGCATGCCTGCCTTCTCCACAATCAGTTGTTCCAATCGACGCAGCAATCTCTCTTTCAGATGTACCTCGGTTGCTATCAGTTTCTCCTCGGCCGCTTGGGAAGCGGAGAGTATTCGTTTCGCTTCGACCGATTTCACATACTCGTCGGCGAGCTGCCCAGCTATCCTTCGATAGGTCGCTTCCCGCTCCGCGGCTTTCGCATTCAAGCTGGCGCGTTCAGCTTGCAGTTCGGCGAGCTCGGCATCCCTGTCCTCGAGTTCCCGACTCTTGTTTCGCAACGTTGTCAGAAGGGCGCCCATTTCTCCATCACTAGGAATGGAATCCAGCGCGACGATCAGCGAATCGAGTTTCTGCTGCTCTTCGTTCACCAACTCACACGCTGACTTCGTCGACTCGCTTAATTCGGGCATCATCGCGCGAAGTCGAGCAAGATCACCCATGGCCTGAAAAACAAGTGCGAGATCGTCAGGATTTCGGACCGACCCTGAACCTTGGCCTACTTCGGCGACCATCTCGTGCAAGGCGCTGTCTATCGTGGACTCCAGGGATGTAATATCGAATCCGACATTGCCCGCCTTCTGCATTACCTTCGATACTACGTGGCCACGTTCGGAAGCCAGGTAGCGCATACCAAGACTCCTCGAAGCCTCCTCCTTTCGCGTCTCCAGGCGTTTCGCGGCCCTCTCGACCAGATTGCTTACTGCGGCCAGAGGAGCTTCCGGACGCGCCGCTGCCTGATGTAGCTCCCGCCTTGCCGAAGAAAGCCTGCTTTTCGCCGTCTCCACCTCAGCATGGAT
>SKTG01000003.1 GCA_007118045.1 Nitriliruptoraceae bacterium | reverse complement strand
GGGCCTACACCCTCGAAGCTTTGCCGGGGATGCCGCTGCTCACCGGCAACCCCGCCGAGGCGACCCGGTGGACCACACGCGGTGAGGCACTGGAGTTCGCCGAGCACTTCCGTGAGTGCATCGAACCCGAGAGCCTCCAGCCGAAGCTGCTGCTCATCGTCGCCGAAGTCGACGACGACCCCGCCGGCGAGCCGCCCCAACCACCCTGCGGGAGCCACGACGGCCCGCCGGCGACCCGACCGCACCCCGACCGGCTCGCCGCCAACCCCGCCACACCAGCCGGTCACAGCCCGCCCGCCTCGGGTCCAGATGGGGCTGCTCCGGCAGCCTCAGCCGATCCGGGCGCCAACACCCTCCTCGCCCACCTCATCAGCCGGTTCGCCGCCGACCGCCAGGAGGTGCTGGTCACCGAAGCGCTCGCCCACCTCTGCCAGCACTCCCCCGCGGTCAGACAGGGGCTCGCAAGCTTCGCCAGCGGCCTCGGCGCCCCCGTCGACATCGCCCGCGTCAAGGCGCAGCACTACGACCCCGACAGCGGCGCCCGTCCCGACCTCGTCGCCTTCGACGCCGCCGGCCAACCGGTGGTCATCATCGAAGCGAAGTTCGACGCCGGCCTCACCGACCAGCAGCCGCACGCTTACCTCGCCCACACCGACGGGCTCGTGCTCGTGGTCTGCCCCGCGCGACGGATTGAGCCTCTGTGGGGCGAGCTGCTGCGACGCACCGCCATGCTCGGCCCCCGGCGGGTCGACCACACCACCGGTCCGACGCGGCTGGCCACCATCGACGGGCACGCCGACCTCGCGATCACCTCCTGGCGGGTGCTGCTCGAAGCGATCCGCCACAGCGTCACCGCTACAGAACCCGGCTTCCTCGGCGACGTCGACCAGCTCCGCAGCCTCTCCGGGGTGCTCGAGTCCAACCTGTTCCTGCCGCTGCGCAGCGAAGAGCTCACCGACGACACCGGCACCCGCATCCTGCAGTTCAGCGCCCTCATCGACGACCTCACCACGCGGCTGCGTCGCCGCGACGACGTCAACACCGACCGGCTATCAGCGACCTCCAGCAAGGGGTGGTTCGGCCAGTACCTCAACCTGCCCCGCGGCTTCGTCGGACTGCTGCACTTCTCCGCCGCGAAATGGAGCGAGACCGCCACCACGCCGCTCTGGCTCTGGGTGCGCGACCAATGGGGCAACACCCACGACCCCGCCCGCGTCGAGCACGCCCTCGCCCCGCTGTGGGCCACCCCCAACCAGCCACACTGGCACGACGACGCGTGGAACGTCCCCCTGCACCCCCCGCTCGGCCGCGACCGCGACGACGTCCTCAACGACCTCGAAGCCCAACTCCACACCACCCTCGACATCATCGCCGCCAGCAGGTGAGCGACACGCCAACCCGCGTCGTATGCGATGAGCTGCGGGATGTGCTCTCGAGATGCACCCGCAGTTGGACCTGGACCCGACAATACAACCCACAATACTAAGAAGGGCCTGATCCAGAGGAAAGCTACGAAAGGGACCGGACATGGGGCAGGCTGACCCGAGAGTCGCATTCTTTGCGGGCATCGGCGTGCAGTTCTTGGGTGTCCTTGTTTGGGCAAATGCGGATTCCGTGGGGACGGTTTTCACCGGTCTGGTGATTGCTGGAGCCGGCGGCTGGGCCGCCTTGATCGGCGCGATCGGCTGGGGCGTCTACCTTGGTCTGGAGCGTCAGAGTGACAGGCGCAACGGGCAGGCGGCGGCGAAGGCATCCCCTCCGGCTGCTGCTCCTGCTCCAACTGCGGTTGGAGAGAGTGATGCTGATCCTGAGGCGGCAAGCGCGGTCGCGTGGCCCCCAGAATCAGCACCCTCACGTGACGCCCTAGGGCCGTTTGACGCCGAGTCGTTGACCGATGAAGCGCCAGGCAACCCACTACTCCAATTGCTCGGCGCCCATCCGGGACTGACGGTCAGCCAGGCCGCCCAAACTCTGGGCATAGCCGAGCGTGAGTTAAGCAAGTCTGCGGTGGGTCTCCTCGACCGGGGCTTGCTCGCTGGCGGTCTCGCTGAAGGGATGCGTCTGACTGATCGAGGAGCCGAGATCCTCGCCGGGAGCCACGTCGACCCTGTGCTGGCTTGGGTTGCGGCGAACGAGCGTGTCAACGCGACGCAGGCCGCAGAGGATCTGGACAAGACAGAGACGGCGGTTAGACGGCAACTGGTCGCACTGCTCGACGCCGGCCTAGTCACCGGCACCCTAGCTCAGGGCTTCACCCTGACCGAGCGCGGTAGGCGCCATCTGCCTCCAGAGAGTGGGAGCTCCACCAAAGGCGCCGCGCACGAGTGACGACTCCATCGTTGCGCGGGCGAGAACCCCCGGGAGAAACCAGCGCGATTCGGTACTGATCAATCGCTACTGTCGCAGCGCGAGGCGCAGGTGCTGTGAGGCTCACTCATCCACAGGACGATGTCGCCAACGCGTAGCAACGACGGGGACTGCTCGACGTCAACACTGACAGACTGCGAACTGCCGCCAGCGCAGCCTGGGACGGCCAGTACCTCAATCTGCTGTCGCCCGCCACGAGCATGGGACCACTTGGAGGGGGTTTTCGCCACGAGGATGGGACCACCCTGTCGCCAGTTTTAGGACCGGGGGTGGTTGCGGGTTTTTCGGTC